>NZ_JBKYMO010000112.1:0-13629 GCF_047302915.1 Massilia sp. CT11-108
GGCCAGCCCGTCGTCACCGACGCGCCGGCCCCGCGCGCCCGCGGCAGCATCGCTTCCCGTCCGACCCTCGTGACGACGGTCGACGTGAACGCGATCCTGCACAACGTGGAACACGGCGGCAAGACCATCGTCGACGCGCGCGCGCCCGACCGCTTCCGCGGCGAGAACGAAACGATCGACCCGGTGGGCGGCCACATCCCGGGCGCGAAGAACCGCTTCTTCAAGGACAACCTGCAGGCGGACGGCCGCTTCAAGGCGCCGGACCAGCTGAAAGCGGAATTGAAAGTGGCGGTGGGCGATCCGCAGGACGCCATCATGCAATGCGGTTCCGGCGTGACCGCGTGCCACAACCTGCTCGCGCTGGAAGTGGCCGGGATGCCGGGTGCGGCGCTGTATCCGGGATCGTGGAGCGAGTGGACGGCGGATCCGCGGCGCGCCGTGGCGACGGGCGCCGCGTAAACATCGTCAGTGACTGAAGTCGTACGGCGCCGGCAAGAAATCCGCCAGCGTGAACAGCACGACCGACAGCACGAGGGCCACGACCACGTAGGCGAAGCGCGACGGCTTGTCGCGCAATGCTGCAATCCATTCACTCAAGAGCTTCGCCATACCGGCCTCCGTTCAGCTAACGGCCCAGCATAGGTCGCAAGGAATCGCCCTGTCAACCGCAGGGCGCAGCGTTTAGTATCTTAATGGCCGTGCGTCAGGACCAGCACGATGACGACGCCGAGGCCGATCAGCAGGACTTGCGGAATGGATTCGCGCACGGTGGCCCGGCGCTGCATCTGCGGCATCAGGTCGCTCACGGCGATGTAGATGAAGCCGGACGACGCGAACACCAGCACGTACGGAATCAGGTCGCTGGCGCGGTCCAGCGTCGCATACCCGAGTATCCCGCCCAGCACGGCCAGCAGGCTGCACAACAGGTTGAACACGTAGGCGCGCACGCGCGAGAAGCCGGCGTTCAGCAGCACGATGAAGTCGCCGATCTCCTGCGGGATCTCGTGGGCGATGATGGCCACGCCCGTGACGATGCCCAGTTGCGGATTGGCGAGGAAGGCGGCCGCGATCAGGATGCCGTCCGTGAAGTTGTGCATGCCGTCGCCGATCAGGATCATCCAGCCCGCGCGCCCGGCCTGGCGCGCGTCGTGGCCATGCGCGTGATGGTGCCCGTCGCCCTCGTGGTGGTGCGAATGGCGCAGCAGCGCCACCTTCTCCAGCAGGAAGAACGCGAGCAGGCCGCCCAGCAGGGTGGCGAACAGCGCATGCGTGTCGGCCTTCGACTCGAACGCTTCCGGCAACGCATGCAGCAGCGACGTCGACAGCATGATGCCGACCGACAGGCTGACCATGCGTTCGACGACCTTCGACAGCAGCGTAAAGGAAAACACCGCGGCGGCCGTGATGCTGACCACGCCCGCCAGGCCGGTGGCCAGCAGGATGGAGATGAGAATCGGGTCGATCTGAAAGCCTCTTCTTTTTCTGGGGGCGTGCGGACGCACACGCCCCGGGCGCAAACCGTTGATTGTAACCCGACGGGCGTGCCGCCGTCAGCCGACGCCGTGTTCGCGGAACCAGGCCAGCGCGCGCGCGAAGCCGTCGCGGGCATCCTTCGCGTTGTAGCTCGGGCGGTAGTCGGCGTAGAAGGCGTGGCCCGCGTCCGGGTAGACGACGATCGCGGAATCGCTCGTCCCCTCGCCCAGCGCGGCCGTCATCCGTTCGACCGTGGCGACCGGGATGCCCGTGTCCTTCGCGCCGTACAGGCCGAGCACGGGCACGGTGAGCGTGGACGCGACGTGGATCGGGTGCGCCGGCTGGCCCGGCGGATTCGGATCGGCCACCAGCTTGCCGTACCACGCCACGGCCGCCGTCACGCGCGGGTTGTGCGCCGCGTACAGCCACGTGATGCGCCCACCCCAGCAAAAGCCGTTGACGCCGAGCCGGTCGATATCGCCGCCGTTCTCGCCGGCCCACGCGACGCAGGCGTCGATGTCGCCCATCACCTGGGCGTCCGTCACCTTGCGGATGATTTTTGCCAGGATCGTGGCCATGTCGGGGAGCGTGGACGGATCGCCCTGGCGGATGAAGAAGTCGGGCGCTAGCGCGAGATAGCCCTGTTTGGCAAAGCGGCGCGCGACGTCGGCGATGTGTTCGTGCAGGCCGAAGATCTCGGACACGACGATCATCACCGGGAGCTTGTCCCGCCCCGCCGGACGGGCGACATAGACGGGCACTTCCTGGCCGCCGACGGCCAGGCGAATGGTGCCGACGGCCAGGCCGTCGGACTCGGTGTGGATCACGGACTGCGCCGCGATGGGTTGGGCGGCCGCCGCGAAGCCGCTTGCGTTGTCGTTCATCGCCTTCCTTCGTTGGGTCTTGAAAGGCTTGCTATCTTAGCAGCGGCGGCGGCGGCGCGCTTGTTCAGGGTGCCAGCGTGAAATCGACCTTGGTTGCATTGGCCGTCGAGATGTCGACGAGGTCGATGGCCTTCGTCGTGTAGCCCGTGCCGGCCGCCTCGACGCGGTACTTGCCCACGCCCGGCAGCACCGTCGTCGCTGCCGTGAAGGTCAGCGGCAGGGTCGCGCTGTAGACGGCGTACCGCGGCGCCGTCACCGGCAGGTTCGCGATCACGTACGCACCGGTGGAAATATCGGCGCCGGCATACTTGACGGTCACCGTCGGGCCGGCGGCGAACGTCTGCTTCGCCGACACATAGGCCGCTTCGGTGGCGTTCGCCGGCAGGGTCACGGTGCCCGCAATAGCTCCCGTTGCGCCGGCAGGCAGGTCGAGCGGTGCGCCCGTGGTGCTCAGCACCGTGCTGCCGCTGGCCGCCACCGGCACGGCGCCGACCACGCCCGCCGCGTGGCCGTCGGCCGTGATCACCACGTCGTAGTTGCCGGTCGCAAGGTGCGACAGGAAGAATTCGCCCGTCGTCGCATTCGGCACGGTGGACGCGATCACGACGCCGTTCTGCTGCGCCGACACGGTCACGTGGCTGCCCAGCAGCGACGCGGCGACGACGCCGGAGATGCCGACGGCGGCCGTCGGCACGACCTTCACGACGGGTTTCAACAGGTAGCGGCCCTTCCCTTGCGTGACCACCGATTTGCAGGCGTCGAAGTCGAGCACGAGGTCGACCTGCTGGCCGGCCGCGACATCGAATTCCCTGGTCAGCTTGATGCCGCTCTGGGTGGCGCTCGGCGTCACCAGCGCCTGTTCGGTGCCGCCCGTCGGCACGACGGTATTCGCGTTCGCGTCCAGCACGAGGCGCAGCTGCGAATAGTGGCCGGCGGGCAGCGGCGTCTGGCCCAGCGTGTCGAGCACGCCGTTGGTCAGGTTCAGCAGGTTGATCTTCCGGGCCGGGTCGAGGGTGATGTCGGTCCAGCCCGCGTCCGTATCGCCCGCGCTGGCGCTGGCATTGACGCGGACCTTGCTGACCGTGACGTTGACGGCATCGAAACCGCAGGCCGGCGCATCGGTCAGCGCGACGCTCAGGGTGCCCGTGGACGCGGTCGTCGCCGGTCCCGGCGTACCCGAACCGCCGCCTCCGCCGCCGCAGGCGACGAGAGTGGTTGCGATCAGAGCGCTGCCTGCCAGCAGCCCGGCTTGGTGGAATGTCTTGTTCATGGTGTGTGCCTTGTATGGATGCCCGCCTCATCACGGACGGTACATACAATCTACATTCCGGTCGGAAATTTTTATGTTAAGCAACGCACATTGAAACGTCTGCTTACACCTGAAGCATCTTGTAGCCGGGAAAACATACTGAACAAGATATGTTTGACAACATAATATGGCTGAGTATTCTGCATGGCACTCACCCACTTGCGAGGACCACCATGAATACTTCCATCACCGTCAACGGCATGCAGATCCACGTGGAAGAACACGGCAGCGGCAAGCCGCTCGTGCTGCTGCACGGCGGGATCATGGCCAGCGAAGCGTTCGGCCCGAACATCGCCGCGCTGGCCGAGGGCCGCCGCGTGATCGCCATCCACCTGCAAGGCCACGGCCACACGCCGGACGTGGACCGCCCGCTGCGTTTCGAAACGCTGGCGGACGACGTCGCGGGCGTGATCCGGGAACTCGGCCTGGGCAAGGCCGACCTGCTGGGGTATTCGTTCGGCGGCGGCGTCGCGCTGCAGACGGCGATCCGGCATCCGGACGTCGTCGACCGGCTGATCGTCGTGTCGGCGGCAGCCGGCCGGGACGGTTTTTATCCGGAAGTGCGCATGGCCTTCGACCACATGGACACGCAGGCCGCGCAGATCGGCGCGCACGTTGCGCAGTCGCCGCTGGGCAAGCTGTATCCGGCCGTGAACTGGGAAACGGCTTTCCGCAAGATGGGAGAATTGCAGAGCCACGACTACGACTGGATGCCGCAGGTGAGTGCCATCCAGGCGCGGACGATGCTGGTGTTCGCGGATGCGGATGCGATCACGCTGGAACACATCGCCGGGTTCTACAAGGCGCTCGGCGGCGGGCAGCGCGACGCGGGGCTGGATGGGTCATTGCGCGCCGCCGCCCGGCTGGCCATCGTGCCGGGGACGACGCATTACAATTTGCTGGCGACGACGGAAGTCGCGCGGTTGGCCGGGGAGTTTTTACAGGCTCAGTGAGCCTCCTCCCAGTTCGTTCCAACACCGGTTTCGGCCACCAGCGGCACCTTCAGCGTGGCCACGCCGCCCATCAGTTCCGGCAGCTTCCGCTTGACGAGTTCCAGCTCCTCCTGCGGCACTTCCAGCACCAGTTCGTCGTGCACCTGCATCACCATGCGGGTGCGCAGGCCGTCTTTCTCGATCCAGTCCTGCACGGCGATCATCGCAAGCTTGATCAGGTCCGCCGCGGTGCCCTGCATCGGCGCATTGATCGCGGCCCGTTCGGCGCCGGCGCGGCGCGGGCCGTTCGGCGAGTTGATCTCCGGGAGCCACAGGCGGCGGCCGAACACCGTCTCGACAAAGCCCCGCTCCTTCGCGAGCAGACGGGTCTCGTCCATGTAGCGCTTGACACCAGCGAAGCGCTGGAAGTAGCGCTCGATGTAGTTGCTCGCGGCGCCCCGTTCGATGCCCAGGTTCTGCGCGAGGCCGAACGCGCTCATGCCGTAGATGAGGCCGAAGTTGATGACCTTCGCGTAGCGCCGCTGCTCGCTCTGCACTTCTTCCGGCGGCAGGCCGAAGATCTCGGCGGCGGTGGCGCGGTGGATGTCCTCGCCGGCCGCGAACGCGCGCAGCATCGCCTCGTCTTCCGAGATGTGGGCCATGATGCGCAGCTCGATCTGCGAATAGTCGGCCGACACGATCACGCTGCCCGCCGGCGCCACGAACGCTTCGCGGATGCGCCGGCCTTCGCTCGTGCGCACGGGGATGTTCTGCAGGTTCGGATCGTTCGACGCGAGGCGGCCCGTGATGGCGACGGCCTGCGCGTAGTTCGTGTGCACGCGGCCCGTCTTCGGGTTCACCATCTTCGGCAGCTTGTCGGTGTACGTCGACTTCAGCTTGGAGAGGCCGCGGTGCTCCAGCAGGATCTTTGGCAGCGGATAGTCTTCCGCCAGCTTTTGCAGCACTTCTTCGTCGGTGGACGGCGCGCCGGTCGCCGTTTTCTTGATGACGGGGAGCTGCAGCTTGCCGAAGAAGATCTCGCCGATCTGCTTGGGCGAGCCGAGGTTGAACGGGCCGCCGGCCAGTTCGTAGGCCTGCTGCTCCAGTTCCATGATGCGCGCGGCCAGCTCGTTCGACTGCGCCGCCAGTTTATCCGCGTCGACCAGCACGCCGTTGCGCTCGATCTTCTGCAGCACGACGGACGTCGGCAGCTCGATGCTGCGGTAGATATAGTCCAGGCCCTTGTCGCTTTCCACGTGGCCGATCATCGCGTGGTGCAGGCGCAGGGTGATGTCCGAGTCCTCGGCCGCGTACTCCGTCGCGCGGCCCAGCTCCACCTGGTCGAAGCAGATCTGGTTCACGCCCTTGCCGCACACGTCGACGAAGGGAATCGTCGTGTAGCCCAGGTGGCGCAGCGCCATCGTATCCATGTCGTGCGGCTTGTGCGATTCGAACACGTACGACTGCAGCAAGGTGTCGTGCACGATGCCGCGCAGTTTCACCCCGTGGTTTTCGAAGATGTGGCTGTCGTACTTGAGGTTCTGGCCCAGCTTCGGCTTGTCCGGATTTTCCAGCCACGGCTTCATGCGCTCGAGGACCTCTTCGCGGTTCAGCTGCTCCGGCACGCCGGCGTAGCGGTGCGCGAGAGGGATGTACGCACCCTTGCCCGCCTCCACCGACAGCGAGATGCCGACCATCTCCGCCGTCATCGGGTCGAGCGACGTCGTCTCCGTGTCGACCGACGTCAGCTCGGCTTTATCGATCAGCGCCAGCCAGCGCTCGAACTGCTCCTGCGTGGTCACCGTCTCGTACTCGCCTTTGATAATCGGCATGCCCGGTTGCGTACCCGCCGCGCCTTCCGGCGAATTCAGCGCGGGCGCACCGGACGCGCCGGGCATGCCGTACTTGCCCGCGTTGCCGGGGCCGATCTCGCGCAGCATCGTTTTGAAACCGTAGCGCTGGAAGAAGTCACGCAGCGCGTCCTTGTCCTCGGGACGGCCGATGAGGGTCTCTTCGATCGACACCACGTGACCCGCCAGGTCGCAGTCCGTCTTCACGGTGATCAGTTCGCGGCCCTTCGGCAGCCAGTCCAGCGCGGCGCGCAGGTTCTCGCCGACGGCGCCCGTGATCGACGCCGCGTTCTCGATGACGCCGTCCAGCGAGCCGTGCAGGGTCAGCCACTTGAGGGCCGTCTTCGGGCCGCACTTGGTGACGCCGGGGACGTTGTCGACGGTGTCGCCGATGAGGGTCAGGTAGTCGATGATGCGGTTCGGCGGCACGCCGAACTTGGCCAGCACGCCCGCTTCGTCGAGCTTTTCGTTGCTCATCGTGTTGATCAGCATGACCTTGTCGTTGACGAGCTGGGCGAGATCCTTGTCGCCCGTCGAGACGACGGTGTTCAGGCCGCGCGCCGTCGCCTGCGCCGCGAGCGTGCCGATGACGTCGTCCGCTTCGACGCCCTCCACCATCAGGATCGGCCAGCCCATGTGGCGCACGACTTCGTGGATCGGCTCGATCTGCCTGGCCAGGTCTTCCGGCATCGAGGCGCGCGTCGCCTTGTATTCGGGATACAGGTCGTCGCGGAACGTCTTGCCCTTCGCGTCGAACACACAGGCAATGTACGCGGCCGGGAAGTCCGCGCGCAGGCGGCGCAGCATGTTGACCATGCCGTGCATCGCGCCGGTCGGGTAGCCGTCCGGGCTGCGCAGGTCGGGCAGTGCGTGGAAAGCGCGGTATAGATAGCTGGAACCGTCGACGAGAAGCAGGGTGTTGTCCATAGGGCAGAGTAAAAAGTGGGCCGCGGCGGCACGGCAAAACGTGCGCCATTATCGCAGAATCGGGAATGGAGAAAAGCTGGGCAGGCGATGTCATCCAGATGGGGACGAAGCCACACTTTTCACAGCGAAGTGGCGCCGTTTGTTACAATGAACTAAACGACAAAGGTGATCATCATGCCGCGTACCCCTATCCGCCTCGCCACTTTCGCGCTGTTCCTGACTTGCCAGGCAGGATTGGCCGTGGCCCAGCAGCAGACCGCGCAGCCGACCCCGAGCCCGGCGCCGCCGAAACTCGAGCGTATCGAGCCGGGCAGCGACGTCCCCGCGACCACGATTCCGCCGAAGCGCGGCACCCAGATCAAGGAAACGCGCGACGGCGGCCAGGTCACCGAAGTCGAAGTCACCACGCCCGGTGGCAGCCATTACTACATGAAACCGAACACCCAGCCCGGCAACGCGCAGACGAATTCGATCCGCGCGCCGCAGTGGAAGGTGGGTGAATTCGACCTGTCGGGCAAGCGGAAAGCCACGAGCGAATCCGGTACCAACGCCCCGACGACGGCCGACGCGCCGCCTCCTCCTCCCATGCCGGCTACCGCCGAGCCAGAGAAGAAGTAACCAGCCCGGTCGCCTGAGGCGACCGCACCCGCGACTTTTCCTACTTACACAATGGCAGTCTTCACCCCGGTCACGCTGGATGACCTCTCCCAGTGGATCAAGCAATTTCCTCTTGGCAAAGCACTCGCGCTCAAGGGCATCGCGAGCGGTATCGAAAACAGTAATTTCTTCCTGACGACGGAACGCGGCGAGTACGTCCTCACCATCTTCGAAAACCTGAGCTTCGAGCAACTGCCCTTCTACGTGCAGCTGATGCGCCACCTGGCCGAGCGCGGCGTTCCCGTGCCGGCGCCGGTGGCGAACGACGCCGGCGAGCTCGTCGTGGCATTGCACGGCAAGCCGGCCGCCATCGTCAGCAAGCTCGACGGTAGCTCGCAGATGGATCCGCAGCCGGTCCACTGCGCCGAAGTGGGCACGATCCTCGCGAAGATGCACCTGGCCGGCCGCGACTTTGCGCTGCGCCAGCCGAACCTGCGCGGGCTGGACTGGTGGGTCGAGACGGTGCCGAAGGTCCTGCCGTTCCTCGACGCGGAGACGGCCGCGCTGTTGCAATCCGAACTCGCATTCCAGCGCGACTTCGCGGCTGGCTCGACGTATGCCGAGCTCGAGCGCGGCCCCGTCCATGCCGACCTGTTCCGCAACAACGTGATGTTCGTCGGCGAACGCCTGTCCGGCTGCTTCGACTTTTATTTTGCCGGCTGGGACACCTGGCTGTTCGACCTGGCCGTCACCGTCAACGACTGGTGCATCGACCTGGACACCGGCCGCCTCGACGAGGCACGCGTCGTGGCGCTGACACGCGCGTACCACGCGGTCCGTCCATTCACGGCGGCCGACCACGCGGCATGGCTGCCGATGCTGCGCGCGGCGGCGCTGCGCTTCTGGCTGTCGCGCCTGTATGATTATCACCGTCCGCGCGAAGCCGAAATGCTCACGCCGCACGATCCGACCCACTTCGAACGCGTCCTGCGCGAGCGCATCGCGCAAGGCGCCCCCGACCTCACAGCATGAACGATTTACCCGCACGTACCGGATGGGAGTGGCTGAAACAAGGCATGGGCCTGTTCCGCAAACAGCCTGCCGCCCTGACGACGCTTCTCTTCGCCAATATCCTGTTCAGCATCGGCCTGTCGGCCGTGCCGATCCTGGGTTCGGTACTTGCGGTCGTATTGATTCCGTCGTTCACGATGGCGTTCATGCAGGCGTGCCTGATGATCGAGAACGGCGACCGGGTCACCCCGGCCGTGCTGCTGACGGGCTTCCGCCAGCCGGCGCTGGCCGCGCTGTGCAAGCTGGGGCTCGTCTACCTGGCCGTGTCGCTGCTGATGATGGTGATCACCCGGCTGGCGATTCCGCCCGAGGTGATCATGCAGATGATGCCGCGGCCGGACGCCAAGACGCCGCCCAACGTGCAGACGTCGCACATGCTGGCCCTGTTCGGCGTCTTTTTGCTGGACGTGGCCGTGCTGGTGACGCTGTGCTTCGCCGCCCCGCTCACCTACTGGAAGCACATGGGACCAGGCAAGGCCACGTTCTACAGCTTCTTCGCCGTCATCCGCACGGCGCGCCCGTTCCTCGTGCTGCTGGCGGCGTGGTTCGGCATCTTCTTCGGCGTGTGCATCTTGGCCGCGCTGGTGTTCGGCGACGCGGCGCTGGGCCGCGTCGTGCTGATGTGGCTGATCTTCCTGTTCATGCTGCTGCTGCAGTGCGCGATGTATGCCGGCTACCGCACCATCTTCGGCAAGCCGATGGAGAAGGCACCGCAGCCGATATGACGTCGGCGTAATGGTGGGCACAGGGCCCACCATTACGCGTACATGCTCATCGGCCGATCCGTTCCAGCTTGGCCACCGACAGGTCGAGCACCTTCATCCCCGCCGCGCCAAAATTGATCTGCGCGCGCGCGTTGCTGCCGCCGCCTTCGATGTTGACGATCACGCCCTCGCCGAAACGCGCGTGGCTGACCGATTCGCCGATGCGCCAGCCGGTGCCGTTGCCGCCGGCCGACTTTTGCGCGATCTGCCTGGCGATATGATTGTCGCTGCCGCCTTCGCGGAACTCGGCATCGTCCCACGCCGTCGTCGACTTGCGGCCCGCGAACCAGTTCGTCTGCACGCGCGGCGTCAGCCATTTCAGCGCGTGCTCCGGCAGCTCGTCGAAAAAGCGCGACTTCATGTTGAAGCGCGTCTGGCCGTGCAGCATGCGCTGCTGCGTAAAGCTCATGTACAGGCGCCGGCGCGCGCGCGTGATCGCCACGTACATCAGGCGGCGTTCCTCGTCCACGCCATCCATCTCGCGGGCGCTGCTCTCGTGCGGGAACAGGCCCTCTTCCAGGCCCGTGATGAACACGGCGTCGAATTCCAGACCCTTCGCCGAGTGCACGGTCATCAGCTGGATCGCTTCCTGGCCGGCCTGCGCCTGGGCATCACCGGCTTCCAGCGATGCGTGCGCGAGGAAGGCGGACAGCGGCGACATCACGGTCGACAGCGCGGCATCCGCGTCGAGCACTTCCACGCCGTCGCCGTCCACGATCGCCGTGCCGGTGGCAGCCTGCGCCTGCGGGCCGAGGTGGGCCGGCGCATGCGTGCCGAAGCCCTCTTCCTGCACGAACTGGGTGGCCGCACCGACCATCTGTTGCAAGTTCTCGATGCGTTCCTGGCCCTCTTTCTCGTTGCCGTAGTGCGCGAGCAGCGTGCTGCGCTCGAGCACGACGCGCACCATTTCCGGCAACGGCAATTGCTGGGTCTCGAAACGCGCGCTCTCGATCAGCTTCACGAAATTGCCTAGCGCCGTGCCGGCCTTGCCCGTCATGTACGGGACCGCCGCGTACAGCGACACGCGGTACGACTCCGCCGCCATCTGCAGCTGCTCGATCGAGCGGGCGCCGATGCCGCGCGTGGGGAAGTTCACGACGCGCAGGAATGCCGAGTCGTTGTGCGGGTTGTCCATCAACTGCAGGTAGGCGATGGCGTGCTTGACCTCGGCACGCTGGAAGTAGCGCAGGCCGCCGTACACGGTGTACGGGAGGCCGGCCGCGAACAGCGCGTGCTCGATCACGCGGCTCTGCGCGTTGGAGCGGTACAGCACGGCGATCTCGCTTTTCGACACGCCTTCGGCCATCAGGCTCTTGGCTTCGTCGATGATCCACTGCGCCTCTTCCAGGTCGGACGACGCTTCGTAGATGCGCACCGGCTCGCCCAGCCCCGCGTCCGTGCGCAGGTTCTTGCCGAGGCGTTTCGCGTTGTTCGAGATGAGGTGGTTGGCGCTGTCGAGGATATTGCCGTGCGAGCGGTAGTTCTGCTCCAGCTTGATCAGGTTCTTCACCTCGAAGTCGCGTTCGAACGCCTGCATGTTGCCCACGTTCGCACCGCGGAATGCGTAGATGCTCTGGTCGTCGTCGCCGACGGCGAACAGGGCGCCGCCGCGCTGCTCGCCGTGGCCCGCCAGCAGCTTCAGCAGGTTGTACTGCAGGTCGTTGGTATCCTGGAACTCGTCGACGAGGATGTGGCGGAAGCGCATCTGGTAATGCTGGCGCAGCGGGTGATTGCGCTGCAGCAGCTCATACGCGCGCAGCAGCAGCTCGGCGAAGTCGACGACGCCTTCGCGCTGGCATTGCTGGTCGTACAAGTCGTACAGCTCGGCCATGCGCTTCTGCACGTGGTCGTACGCCTCGACCTCGTGCGCGCGCTGGCCCCGGTCCTTGGCGTTGTTGATGAAGTACATCAGGTCCTTGGCCGGATACTTCTCGTCGTCCACGTTCAGCGCCTTCAGCATTCGCTTGATCATCGACAGCTGGTCTTGCGAATCGAGGATCTGGAACGTCTGCGGCAGCGCGGCGTCGCGGTGGTGCGTGCGCAGCAGGCGGTTGCACAGGCCGTGGAACGTGCCGATCCACATGCCGCGCGTATTCACCGGCAGCATCGCCGAGAGGCGCGTGAGCATCTCCTTGGCGGCCTTGTTCGTGAAGGTCACGGCCATGATGCCGGCCTGGGACACCTGCCCGGTCTGGATCAGCCAGGCGATGCGGGTGGTCAACACCCGCGTCTTGCCGGACCCGGCGCCCGCGAGAATGAGGGCGCTCTGGGACGGCAGCGTGACGGCCGCCAGTTGTTCGGGGTTCAGATTGTCGAGGAGATTCATGCGGACATTATAAAACGTCGGGACGCCCTCGGCATCGCCGCGGCAGGATTTTTACTGATGATATATACAGTATCACTGTTTCCGCAAGGCTCGCGAGCGCCGTGTTCATCACTTTTGACGTACTTTTGACGACAGATGCGGTCCAGCTCCGGATGCGGGCATGGACCGGTTTTGTGTAACGCAAGCGAACGCTATGGCATAAGGAGGTAACAAATGCTGAACCGTGTAGTGACGGTCGCCGCGCTGGCCGTCGGCGGCATGATGCTGTCCAAAAAACTCAAAGGCAATAAATCGGGCATGGGCTCGTCGATCATCGAAACCATCGAGGTCAACGTCCCCGTGCGTACCGCCTACAACCAGTGGACCCAGTTCGAGGACTTCCCGCAGTTCATGGGCAGCGTCCACGAGATCCGCCAGCTGGACGACAAGCGCCTGCACTGGAAGGCCAACGTGGCCGGCGAGGAAAAGGAATGGGATGCCGAAATCACGGAACAGATCCCGGACAAGCGCATCGCCTGGCGCAGCACGAGCGGCGTGCCGAACGGCGGCGTGGTGACCTTCCACAAGCTGTCCGACGACGCCACACGCATCACCCTGCAGATGGATTATGAGCCGGAAGGTCCGATCGAGAAGATCGGCGACGCCCTCGGCGCCGTCCGCCTGGAAGCCCGCGGCAACCTGCAGAAGTTCAAGGACCTGCTCGAGAAGCGCGGCAAGGAAACGGGCGCATGGCGCGGCAGCATCGCGCAGCACTGAGCACGACGCCTCTCATGAGCGCCGCCCGCCGGGCGGCGCTTTTTTTGGCAGGCGGACGTTGCGGACACGACCGACGGTGCGTTACCTAACACGGTACATGGGCGACCGGGGAGTAGGATGAAACCCTGACGGCATATCGGAATATGCCGGGCAACCGTTGAGGAGAAACCCATGGCAACGACAGACGACCCCGTACGGTCGAGGACGCAGGATGCGTTCCCCGTCGACAATCCCGTTCAGGCCCTGCTGCGCGACCACGACCTGGTGCGCAAGCTCGCCGACGCGTACCGGAACACGCAAAGCGCCGACGTCCGGAAGCAGGCGGCGACCCAGCTGATCCATGCGATCCACATGCACTCGCGCCTCGAGGAAGGCGTGTTCTATCCCGGCGTGCGCCGGGTGGACCCGAACCTGATCGCCCGCTTCGAGGAAGACCACCTCGCCGTCGACGACCTGCTGGCCACGCTGCAAGGCATGTCGCTGGACGAAGCCCGCACCGAGCCGCTGGTACGCGAACTCATCGATGCCGTCCTGAGCCATATCCGCCAGGAAGAAGAACAGCTGTTCCCCGAACTCAAGCAGGCGGCGCTCGACCTGACGTCGATCGGGCTGGAGATGCAGGCCTTCGAGGCCAATCTCGTGCATATGCAGGCCCAGCTGAGCGATCAGGCCTCGCGGCGCTAGCGTCGGGGGGGGGGGGGGGGGGGGGGGGGGGGGGGGGGGGGGGGGGGGGGGGGGGG
>NZ_JBKYMO010000113.1:0-13545 GCF_047302915.1 Massilia sp. CT11-108
GCGCACGAGGCCCACGCCGGCCCACAGGTTGGGCGCCACTTCCAGCTTGTCGCGCCGGCCGCCGTGCAGCGCGGCCATGCGGCGCTGGCCCACCGAATCCATCTTCGCGAACGCGGCCTGCGCTTTCGCGATGGTGGCGTCGTCCAGGTGGCTGATGAGTTTATCGGCCGCGGCCCACGCTTCCTCGTTCGTCTCCCGGACGATCACGTGCAGGCGGATGCCGAATTTCACCGTGCGGCCGTGCTTCGCGGCGCGCGCGCGGATGTCCGCGATCTTCGCCGCCACGGCGGCCGGCGGCTCGCCCCACGTCAGGTAGACATCCATCTGCTCCGCGGCCAGTTCGTGCGCCGCTTCCGACGAACCGCCGAAGTACAGCGGCGGATACGGCTTCTGCACGGGCGGATAGAGCGTACGCGCGCCTTTCACGGTCAGGTGCTTGCCCGCGAAGTGATAACCCTCGTCGCCGCCTTCCCCGGCCAGCGCGGCGCGCCAGATACGGATGAATTCATCCGAGATCTCGTAGCGCGTTTCGTGGTCGGCAAATACGCCGTCCGCTTCGAGCTCCGCCTGGTCGCCGCCCGTGACGACGTTGATCAGGAGGCGGCCATTGGACAGGCGGTCGAACGTCGACGCCATGCGCACGGACAGGCCCGGCGTCGACAGGCCGGGACGGATCGCGACGAGGAATTTCAGCTTGCGCGTGGCGTGGATCAGCGACGACGCGACGACCCACGCATCCTCGCAGGAACGGCCGGTGGGCAGCAGCACGCCGTCGTAGCCGAGCGTGTCGGCCGCCACGGCGATCTGGCGCGTGTAGTCGGCGTCGACGGGGCGGGCTCCCTTGCTGGTGCCGAGGTAGCGGCTGTCGCCGTGGGTCGGGATGAACCAGAAAACGTTCGGACTACTCATGGCTTATTCCTTCGCGAGCAGGTTGGCGGGCGGCTGCGCATCGCGCACGACGATCGGTTTCGGGATCAGCTTCAGGCTGTGGAACGTGTCCGCGATCTTCTGCTGCGCGGCCAGCACGTCCGGGGTCACGGTGCGCACGCCGTACGCATAGCGCCGGGCCGCGAGGGCCACGACGTCCACGGGGAGGCCAGTCTGCGCCGCGAGGATCGTCGCGACTTCCTGCTGGTGCGTGCGGCCCCACTCGTCGACCTTGGCCAGTTCGTCGATCACGGTGCGTACGACGTCCGGATACTGCTCGGCGAACGGGCGCGCGGCCACGTAGAACTGGTGGTTGGCGGCGAGCCCCTTGCCATCGGCGAGCACGCGTGCGCCCAGCTGCCTCTCGGCCGCGGCGAGGAACGGGTCCCAGATCACCCAGGCGTCCACGGCGCCGCGCTCGAACGCGGCGCGCGCCTCGGCCGGCGGCAGGTACACGGTCTGGATCTCGCGGTAATCGACGCCGGCCTTTTCCAGCGCCTTCACGAGCAGGTAGTGCACGTTCGATCCCTTGTTGAGCGCAATCTTTTTCCCTTTCAGTTCCGTCACGCTGCGCAAGGTGGAATTTTTCGGCACGACGATCGCCTCGGAGTCCGGCGACGGCGGCTCGTTGCCGACGTAGACCAGGTTCGCGCCCGCGGCCTGGGCGAAGATCGGCGGCGCTTCGCCGACCGTGCCGAAATCGATGCTGCCCACGTTCAGGCCTTCGAGCAGCGCGGGACCGGCCGGGAACTCGGTCCACTTGACCGCGATGTTCTTCTCGGCCAGGCGTTTTTCAAGCGTGCCGCGGCCCTTCAGCAGCGTGAGGGTGCCGTATTTCTGGTAGCCGATGCGCACCTCGCGGGGCGCGCCCGCGGCACGCGCCAGCGGCAGATCGGCGAAGGGGGCCGCCACGGCGGCGGCGAACAGCAGGCCGAGCGTGCGGCGGCGCTGGCCGCTCCGCGTGCCGGCATCGAACGAATCA
Organism: Massilia sp. CT11-108; assembly: GCF_047302915.1. Classification (NCBI taxonomy): domain Bacteria; kingdom Pseudomonadati; phylum Pseudomonadota; class Betaproteobacteria; order Burkholderiales; family Oxalobacteraceae; genus Massilia; species Massilia sp. CT11-108. The sequence continues at coordinate 1,910 of NZ_JBKYMO010000113.1, forward strand.
GTCATGGGGGGTGATCCTTTTTATCGTGATGGTCAGGCAGCGACGGCGAGTACGTGGGCGGCCGGTGCCATGCGCTGCAAGTCGTCGTGCAACTGCGCGACGCCGGCGGCGATGCGCGCGGAGATCGCCGGCACCGGGCGCAGGCCCAGCTCCGGATCCCACGGCAGCTGCTCCGACGTTGCGAAGATGCTGGGCAGGATGTGACGCGGCGCGAGCGAGGCGAGCACGGGGCGCAGCGCGTAGTCCAGCGCCAGCATGTGCGACTGGCTGCCGCCGGTGGCGAGCGGCAGCACGAGCTTGTCCGCCAGGCCGTCCTGCGGCAGCAGGTCGAGGAAGGCCTTCAGCACGCCGCTGAAGGAGGCTTTATGGACAGGGGTGCCGATGACGATCGCATCGGCGTCGCGCACGCGGGCGACGGCGTCCGCGATGGCGGGATCCTTGACGTCGGCGCGCAGCAGCGCCAGGGCGGGCAGCTCGCGCACCTGCAGCGCGCCGGTGCGATGGCCCAACGCGGCCAGGCGTTCGCCCACCAGTTGCTGCAGGCGCCACGTCGTCGAAGGAAAGGATGGGCTTCCGCCCAGCAGGAGAACAGTCATGGTCGTTCCGGGTCGATGAGATGGACACAGGCTACTGCTGCCCTCATCGAAGCGGAACGAATGCTTTTACGTTTTGATATGCCGTTTTCGTTAAAAGATTTCGCGCATATGCATTGTCGCCGGCTAGATGACGACGCCCGCATCGGGCACCGGCTGGAAGCGCGGCAGGACGACGCGGAACAGGGTTCCCTTGCCCACTTCGCTCTGCACCTCGAAGCGGCCGCCGTGCTTCTGCACGATCCCGTACGACAGCGACAGGCCGAGACCCGTGCCTTTGCCCACCGGCTTGGTCGTGAAGAAGGGTTCGAAGATGCGGCCCAGCCGGTCCTCGGGGATGCCGGTGCCGGTGTCCTCCACCTCGATCCACACGTGCTTCTCGTCGTGGGCCGTGCGCAGCGTGATGCGGCCGTGCTTCTCGATCGCGTGCGCCGCATTGACCAGCAGGTTCATGAAGACCTGGTTCAGCTGCGACGGGTAGCATTCGATCTGCGGGATGCTCCCGTACTCCTTGGTCACCTCGGCCTTGTACTTGATCTCGTTCCAGACCACGTTCAGGGTGCTGTTCAGGCCCGCCTCGATGTCGGCGTACTGCAGGTCGCCGCCGTCCACGTGCGAGAAATCCTTCATGTCCTGCACGATGCGCCGCACGCGGTCGATGCCGTCGAGGGATTCGCGCAGCAGCGGCTCCAGGTCCTCGCGCAGGTACTCGGCGTCGACTTCCTCTTTTACCCGCGCGATGCCGGCGCGGTCTTCGGGGCTGAACGCCCCTTCCAGCGCCGCGTAGCTGTCGAGCAGCCGCAGCATGCCCTGGGCGTACCGCTGCAGGCTGCCCAGGTTCGAATTGACGAAGCCGATCGGGTTGTTGATCTCGTGCGCGACGCCGGCCGCCAGCACGCCGATCGACGCCATCTTCTCCGACTGCAGCAGCTGGCTCTGGGCCTCGCCCAGCTTCTTGATCAGCTCCGCCTGGCGCGCCTTTTCCTTTTCCAGCGTCGCATTCGCCTCCTGCAGGTCGCGCGTGCGTTCGCGCACCTTCGATTCGAGCTGGTCGCGCGACTCGCGCAGCGCTTCCTCGGCCCGGTGGCGTTCGGTGACGTCGGTGTAGCCGAACACCCGCCCGATGATGCGCTCGCCCAGGAACTGCGGACGCGAGCGGCATTCGAAGAAGCGGCCGTTCTTCAGGCGGAACAGGTCCTGCGTCTCGGTCGTATCGGCCACCTGGCGCAGCTGGCTGCGGATCAAGTCGCCCTGCTCCACCTGGCCCGCGATGTATTCGACGATGCCGTCGTCGTCGCCGGCCTGCAGCAGCGCGGCCGGGATCTCCCACATCGCCGAGAACAGGCGGTTCATGCTCGTGATCTTGCCGTGCCAGTCGACCACGAGGATGCCGTCCGCGGTGGACTCCAGCGTCGTGCGCAACTGGGCCAGGGTCTGCTCGAGCAGGGCCTCGACCTGGCGCTCGTGGCGGCAGTCCTGCGCGCGCACGAGCAGCAGCGGGCGGTCGCCGTCGTGGAGTACGTTCACCGACTTCATCACCGTCAGCAGCGACGTGTCGGCGCACAGGTACTCGCCCTCCTGCGCCTCGAAGCCGAGATACTGGCCGCCGCGTACCTCTTCCCAGTAGAACACGTCCTGCAGCGAGCTTTCGATGTCCGTGATGAGCATGTCGCGCAACTGCGCGGCCGCGTAGCCGAGCGTCTGTTCGACCTTGCGGTTGGCGACGAGGATGCGCAGGTCGGCCGGATCGACCAGCATCACCATGTGCGGGCTGTGGTCGACCATCAGCTGGTGCAGGTTCATGGCTGGCTCCTCCGCGCCGGGTCACCCGCGTCGAAGTAATAGCTGACGCGTTTGCGCGGGCTGAGGTAGTTGTAGATGTCCTTGGGCACCTGGGACGGGCGGATCGACTTCACGATGTTCAGGTCCGGCTGCGTCTCGAGGTTGACGACGATCGCTTCCTCGCGCGGCACGCTGGCCTCGTAGATCATCACTTGCGGCCTGGTCGGCTTGGCGGTGTTGACGTTGACGCACATGCCGACGACGCCGTTGGCCAGCTGGACGATCGTGCCCGGCGGGTATACGCCGAGGCAGCGGATGAATACCTGCAGCAGCTTCGGGTCGAAGCGGCTGCGCATCTTGGCGAACATCAGCGACAACGCCTCGTGCGGCGTCAGCGAATCGGCCGGGTTGCGCGGGTTGCACAATTCGTCGTAATGGTTCGCGATCGCGACGATGCGGGCGAGGATGCTGATCGCCTCCCCTTGCAGGTGGCGCGGATAGCCGCTGCCGTCGAACATCTCGTGGTGGTCGCGGATGATGGCCAGCGCGGGTGCCGCGAGGCCCAGCTTCCTGCCGATCTCGTAGCCACCCTCGCAATGCGTTTCGACCAGCGCCTGCTCGGCGTGGTTGTAGGCATCGAGCTTGTTCAGCACCTTATCCGGGATGTTCTTCGTCCCGACGTCGTGGAACAGCGCGCCCATGCCGAGCAGGCTGGCCACCTCGTGCGGCAGCTTGATGTCGCGCGCGATCATCATCGACAGCATCGTGACGTTGAGCGAGTGGACATAGATTTCCTCGCCGCCCAGCTTGTCGCCCATCAGGTTGATCGCCAGCTCGGGCGCGGACAGGATCGAATCCGTGATCTGGCCGATCAATTTGCCGGCCACGCGGACCGTCTCGGCCGGCTGGGAAAACAGGTTGCGGTCGATGTCGCGGATCGCGCGCGCCGTGTTCACGAACGCCTGCTCGATGCGCGCCGCGTTCTCGCGCTGCTCGCGGATGCGTTCCATCATCTCCCGTTTCGCCGCCATGACCGGCGACTCGGCACGCGCCTCCGGCGACACCGGCGCCGGCGCCGCCGGCACAGGCTGCGCCGATGCCGGTGCGTCCGTGGGCACGGGCCCGTCGCTGAGCGCGGGATCGACGCGGACCGTGGCCAGGCCCAGGCCGCGCAGGATGCGCAGCTGGTCCTCGGTCTTGACCTTGAAATTGCTGAACGCGAACGGGTGCTGGAACCATTTCAGGTCCAGGTAGACATACAGGCCGATCTGGACCTGGTCGATTGGGATAGTGACTGTATCGGCCATGAAAACGCCTCCTTCCAGACCGAAAGTATCAACCCCACCCATTTCGGTCAAGAAACATTTGTTGCCGTGTGGAACTGATGACACAATCCCGGCGGTGGCGCCACAATCAGGCGCCCGTCACCACCCGGTTGCGGCCCTGCTGCTTGGCGCGGTACAGCGCCTTGTCGGCTGCCCAGAACAGCGCCTCGGCATCCTGGGCGTGGGCGGGATAGGCCGCGACGCCGAACGACGCCGTCACCTTCTGCGGTCCCTCGCCCTCGGGGTGCGGCGCGATGGCGGCCAGCGCGATGCGGATCGCCTCCGCGCGCGTGCCCGCGTCCGCCGCCGCGCACTCCGGAAGCAAGAGTACCATTTCCTCGCCGCCGTAGCGACAGGCGATGTCCCCTTCGCGGATACCCAGGCGCAGCTGCTGCGCGATGGTGCGCAGCACGGCGTCGCCGACGGCGTGGCCGTAGTCGTCGTTGACACGTTTGAAATGGTCGATGTCGACCAGCACGAGGCTCACGGGCACGTTCTTGCGGCGCGCCCGCGCGAGTTCGCGTTTCAGCGCGGCGTCGAAATGGCGCCGGTTGAACAGGCCCGTGAGCGGATCGAGCACCGATTGCCGGCGCAGCGATTCGCGCAGGCGCGCATTCCCCAGCGCCAGCGCGAGCTGCTCGGCGACCGTCACCGCGAGGCGTTCCTGTTCTTCGTAATCCGGACCGGCGGCCAGGCCCTCGAGGTGCAGCATGCCCACCAGTTCATCGTGCGTGACGAGCGGGATGCACAGGCGTGCCGTCGTTTCATCCGCCGGCTTGCGGTAGTGCGCGCACGGCAGGTCGTTGGAACTCGCCGTGCGGTAGCGCGCCCCGTGGCGCAGCGACCAGCAGGACTCGATGTCGATCTCGGACGGTTGCCCGGACGGCGTGCCCCATTGCGTGTGCCGGTCCAGCACATGGTCGTCCTCGTCGCGTAGCAGGAACAGCGTGCCGGACACGCCGGGCAGCAGCTTCGGCAGCGAGCGCGCGATCACGGGCGCGGCATCGGGGATCGACGGCACGGCCTCCACGGCGCGCAGCAGTTCCGCGACAAATTTCAGTTCGCGGTTGTGGCGCGTCGTCAGCGCGACGGCCTCCGCGAGCTGGCCGGTCTGCGTCTCCAGCTGCCCGGCGATGGCGCGGCGCGCGCGCAGCATGCGCATCGCGACCAACAGCAGGATGCCCAGCGCGATGATGTTGCAGGCGGTCGCGGCGACGCTCACGGTGAACGAGCGCGCCGAACGGGCCAGCAGGTCGGCCTGCAGCGCGTCGCGGCGCGCGCTGCGCCGCGTACGTTCCGCCGCGACGATACGGCGCAGGTCGTCCATGTACTGCTTGCCGCGCAGGGAGCCGACGACGCGTTCCGTCGCCTCGAATCCTTCACGGCGGCGCAGCTGGATGGTCTCGTCGAGTTCCGCCAGCTTCAGTTCCGCGAGCCGCGCGATGCGCCACGCGGTGGCCCGCTCGGCATCCGTGCCCGCCTTCTCCTTGGCGTCGTGCAGCGCCGCGGGCAGCGTGCGCCGGACCTGCTCGTACGGCTCGAGGAAGACGTCGTTGCCGGTGATGACGAAGCCGCGCTGCGCCGTCTCGGCGTCGCGCATGGATGTCAGGATGTCATCGAGGCGCTGCTGCGCGCGCAGTTCGGCGCGCGATTGCGCCAGCAGCACGTTGACCGAGCGGTTCAGCCAGAACGGCACCGCCGCGATCAGGACCATGACGATGAAGACGGCCAGGGCGACGAACTTCAGGTGTCTTGCACTGCGCATGCGGGTGAGCGACTTTCGATTGCTATGAGGCAAGGGAAAATAGCACAGTTTCCGCCGCGTACGATTGAGAGACGAGCGTTATTTGTCGTCCACGTGGCGGGGCAATTGCAGGATCGCTTCCGCGTTCGACGAGGAGAAACACCGATCTGCCGCTTCCAACAACGGCAGCCATGCATATTGCAGGTGCTCGCGCGGCGCGAGGGTGATCGGGATGTCGCGCGGGACGCAAACTGAAAACACGTGTTCCGTGTTGTGGGTGACGCCGGGCGCGTAGCGGTGGCGCCAGGTCTGGTAGATCTCGTAGACGTTGGACAGGAGCCAATCCTTGAGGACGATGCGCTCGCCATCGGCCACGATGCCCGTTTCCTCGAACAGTTCGCGCGTGGCCGCTTCCAGCAGCGGTTCGTCGGGGCGGTCGAGGGAACCGGTGACGGATTGCCAGAAGCCGGGGCGGTCGGCGCGTTCGATCAGCAGGACGTCCAGGTCGGCGGTGTGGATGACGACGAGGACGGATTCGGGGATTTTGTGGGGCATGGCGTGATTGTAACGCCATGCCCATCGAACGGTTGCGTTACGCGACCTTCGGCTCGTTACGCAGGCGGATATGCAGCTCTTTCAGCTGCTTCTCGTCGACTTCCGACGGCGCGTTGGTCAGCAGATCCTGCGCGCGCTGCGTCTTCGGGAACGCGATCACGTCGCGGATCGACTCGGAGCCGGTCATCAGCGTGATCAGGCGATCCAGGCCGAACGCCAGGCCGCCGTGCGGCGGGGCGCCGTACTGCAGCGCGTCGAGCAGGAAGCCGAACTTCAGCTGCGCTTCTTCCGCATCGATCTTCAGCGCGCGGAACACCTTGCTCTGGACTTCTTCGCGGTGGATACGGATCGAGCCGCCGCCCAGTTCCCAGCCGTTCAGGACCATGTCGTAGGCCTTGGCGATGCAGGCGCCCGGGTTCGTCTCGAGCATGTCTTCGTGGCCGTCCTTCGGTGCCGTGAACGGGTGGTGCGTCGCGTTCCAGCGGTCGCCTTCGTCGTCGTACTCGAACATCGGGAAGTCGATGACCCACAGCGGCGCCCAGACGTCGTCGAACAGGCCGGCCTTCTTGCCGAATTCCGAGTGGCCGATCTTCACGCGCAGCGCGCCCATCGAGTCGTTCACGACCTTGGCCTTGTCCGCGCCGAAGAAGATCAGGTCGCCGTCTTCGGCGCCGGTCAGTTCCAGCACCTTGGCCAGGACGTCGTCCGAGATGTTCTTGACGATCGGCGACTGCAGGCCTTCGCGGCCCTTGGCCTTCTCGTTGACCTTGATGTAGGCGAGGCCCTTGGCGCCGTAGATGCCGACGAATTGCGTGTACGCGTCGATTTCCGAACGCGGCATCGAACCGCCCTGCGGCACGCGCAGGCCGACGACGCGGCCGCCCACCATGTTGGCGGCGTTGTTGAAGACCTTGAATTCGACGGTCTTCATCAGCTCCGTCAGTTCGGTGAACTGGAGCTTCACGCGCATGTCCGGCTTGTCCGAACCATAGGAGCCCATGGCGGTGGCGAAGTCCATGACAGGGAACGGGTTCGGCAGGTCGATGCCGGCGGCGTTCTTGAAGACGACGCGCATCATGTCTTCGAACAGGTCACGGATTTCCTGCTCGGTCAGGAACGACGTTTCGCAGTCGATCTGGGTGAATTCCGGCTGGCGGTCGGCGCGCAGGTCTTCGTCGCGGAAGCACTTGGTGATCTGGTAGTAGCGGTCGAAGTTGGCGACCATCAGCAGCTGCTTGAACAGCTGCGGCGACTGCGGCAGCGCGAAGAAGTTGCCCGGGTTGACGCGCGACGGCACCAGGTAGTCGCGCGCGCCTTCCGGCGTGGACTTGGTCAGCATCGGGGTCTCGATGTCGATGAAGCCCAGGTTGTCCAGGTACTTGCGCACTTCCATCGACACCTTGTAGCGCAGGCGCAGGTTGTGCTGCATCTGCTGGCGGCGCAGGTCGAGCACGCGGTGCGTCAGGCGCGTGGTTTCCGACAGGTTGTCGTCGTCCAGCTGGAACGGCACCGGCACCGAAGCGTTCAGCACTTCCAGCCTGGTGGTGTTGATCTCGATCTTGCCCGACTTCAGGTTGGCGTTGGCGGTGCCCTCCAGGCGGTTCACGACGGTGCCCGTCACGCGCAGGCAGTACTCGTTGCGCACGTGCTCGGCGACCTTGAAGACCTCCGCATTGTCGGGGTGGCAGACGACCTGCACGAGACCTTCGCGATCGCGCAGGTCGATGAAGATCACGCCGCCGTGGTCGCGACGACGGTGCACCCAGCCGCACAGGCTGACGGTTTGGCCCAGCAGCTCTTCGGTCACGAGGCCGCAGTAGTGAGTACGCATGGAGGACATAGTTTTTCGATCCTGGTTGGTTGATTCGGTGGCCCGCTTCTGGCGGGCCTGGATTCTTTGCTGCCTTGTTGGTTCTATTCCGCGGCGGCGGCGGCGGGCGCCCCGGCCGCTGGATCGAGCGGCGACGGCGGCGACGGCGGCGCCACGACGCCCATCGAGACGATGTACTTGAGGGCCGCGTCGACCGTCATGTCCAGCTCGACCACGCGGCTCCGTTCCATCATCAGGAAGAAGCCGGAAGTCGGGTTCGGGGTGGTCGGCACGTACACGCTCACGTACTCGCCCACCAGGTGGTTCTTGACGTCGCCGCCCGGCACGCCGGTCAGGAAGGCGATCGTGTACGAATTCTCGTGCGGGTACGGGATCAGCACGGCCTTGCGGAACGCGTTGCCCGACGACGAGAACAGCGTGTCCGACACCTGCTTGACGCTCCCGTAGACCGAGTTCACGACGGGAATGCGCTGCAGCAGCCGCTCCCACATGCGCACGAACCATTTGCCGACCAGGTTATTGGTCAGCACGCCGGTCAGGAACACGATGGCCAGCGTGATGATGGCGCCGAGGCCGGGGATGTACGTGCGCGGTTGCCACTCGCTCGGCACGAGCACGAGCGACTGGTCCAGCGTGCTGATCACGAAGTTCAGCACCCAGGCCGTGATCGCCAGGGGAACCAGGACCAGCGCGCCGGTAATGAAATATTTACGCATCGATTGTCGTGACGGATCTCGTCCGATGATTTGTCGGGTGCTCATTATGCGCCGGCCGCGATGGGCCGGCGCCGCGGTCAGGTACTGCTGCTGTCCTTCGCCGGCGCGGCGGCCGGCGTCGGCGCGGGCGACGCGTCGGTGCTGCTGCCCGTGCTACTGTCGGACGACGTCGACGCTGGGGCCGTGCCCGTTGCCGGCGTAGAGCCACCGCGGAAGTCGGTCACGTACCAGCCAGTACCTTTCAATTGGAAACCGGCGGCGGTGACTTGCTTCTTGAACGATGACTTGCCGCACGAAGGGCAAACGGTCAGAACCGGATCGGCAATCTTTTGCAGTACATCCTTGGCAAAACCGCATTCATCGCAGCGGTAGGCGTAAATCGGCATCTGAATACTCCGCAAAAATCATCAAAACCCTGAATTATAAAGCTTTTACGGAGCCGATGGACGCCTGGCCGGCTTGGTGCATTGTGGAAACAGTGTTGTTTTTCGTCAGCGCACGATTGTTTCTGTTTGCCGAACGTCAACTTAACTGATTAAATAGCATTCTTAGCAGCAATGCTGCACGAGGATTAAGAAACAGAAGTTTGCGCGACCGGCTTCCGGCCCGCCGCAATACCGCAGAAAAGCACTTCACTCGGGCCCGCTTGCGGGCCCTTTTCTTTTTTATCGGCGCTGCCAGATCATCCAGCGTTCCTTGCCTGCGAACACGGGAATCGAATCCTCGACGGCCTCATCGGCCACGCATTCGAACGTGGGCGTCAATAAGCCATCCAGTTCCTCACGCGTGATGCCGAACGGCGGCCCCTTCGGCACCTGGTCGAAATAAAAATAACCAGCCAGCAGGCCGCCCTGCCCCAGCAATTCGGACCAGCGCCGCGCCACGTCCGGCCGGCGTGCCCGCGGCAGCGCGCACAGGAACGCCTGTTCGTAGACGAGATCCAGCGGCTTCTCCGGCGCATACGCGAAGAAATCGGCCTGCCGGATGCGGTCCGCCCACGGTCCGGCCAGCGCGCGGGCGCGCGCGACGGCTTCGGGCGAGAAATCGATGGCGGTGGCGTCCCAGCCGGCCTCGCACATCAGCGTCAATTCGTGCGCGGAGCCGCAACCAGGAATCAATGCCGACAACGGACGCGCCGATGCGGAGACGAACCGCCGCAACGCCGCCGACACTCCACCCCGCTCCCACGGCGTGAAATCGCGCTCGAAGCGCTCGTCCCAGAATTGCGGCGACAGCGGATCGCGGCTGGCGAAAGCGGGCGGTGCCGCCATCACGGCGTCCAGTGCAGGTGCCCCGCGACCTCCAGACCGACGACGATCACCGTCAGCACGCCCGTCACGCAGGCGAGGAAGGCCAGCAGGCGATTGGTGCGGCGCTGCTGGTCGACCAGCTTGGCCATCAGGTCGCCCATGTCGAGGTCGCTGTACGCCCGCTTGTGCAAGACCTGGTGCACAAGACGGGGCAGCTGCGGCAGGATCTGGCCGAAGCGCGGCGCCTCCGCCTTCAAGCGCTCGGCCATGCCGCGCCAGCCGACCTGCTCGGCCATCCAGCGCTCCAGGTACGGTTTCGCGGTCTTCCACAAGTCGAGGTCCGGGTCGAGCTGGCGGCCCAGGCCTTCGATGTTCAGCATGGTCTTCTGCAACAGCACGAGCTGCGGCTGCACTTCGACGTTGAACCGGCGCGACGTTTGGAAGAGGCGCAGCAGCACCTGGCCGAACGAAATGTCCTTGAGAGGACGATCGAAGATGGGTTCGCACGTCGCGCGCACGGCGGCTTCCAGTTCGTCGACGCGGGTCTCGCGCGGCGCCCAGCCCGATTCGATGTGCGCCTCGGCCACGCGCTTGTAGTCGCGGCGGAAGAAGGCGAGGAAGTTCTGCGACAGGTAATCTTTATCGAAATCGTTCAGCGTGCCGACGATGCCGAAGTCCAATGCGATGTAGCGCCCGAACGTGTCCGGATCGATCGACACGAGGATATTACCCGGGTGCATGTCCGCGTGAAAAAAGCCGTCTCGAAAAACTTGCGTGAAGAAGATTTCGACACCGTCGCTGGACAATTTCTTGAGGTCGACGCCGGCCGCGACGAGGCGGTCGGTCTGCGAGATCGGGATGCCGTTCATGCGCTCCATCACGATCACGCTGCTGGAACAATAGTCCCAGTACATCTCCGGCACCATCAGCAAATCGGAATTCGCGAAATTGCGGCGCAGCTGGCTCGCGTTGGCGGCCTCGCGCATCAGGTCGAGCTCGTCGTGCAGGTATTTGTCGAACTCGGCCACGACCTCGCGCGGCTTCAGGCGGCGGCTGTCGGCCCACACCTTTTCGATGAGGCCGGCGGCCATCTGCATCAGGGCAATGTCTTCATCGATCGTGGTCTTCATGCCCGGACGCAGCACTTTCACCGCGACCTGCTTGCCATTCTTGAGCTCGGCAAAGTGCACCTGGGCGATCGATGCGGATGCGACCGGCGTGCGCTCGAACGACGCGAACAATGTTTCCGGCGAGGCGCCGAGGGAACGCGTGATCTGGGCGACGGCCAGGTCGGAATCGAAAGGCGGCACGCGGTCCTGCAGCAGCGACAGCTCGGCCACGATGTCGGGCGGCATCAGGTCGGGCCGGGTCGACAGCACCTGGCCGAATTTCACGAAGATCGGACCCAGCTCTTCCAGCGCGAGCCGCAGGCGGATCGCGCGGGGCGACGTGATGCGGCGCCAGAAGAAGACGGTATTGATCAGGCGGGCGGTGCGGGGTACGTGGAGGCCGGAAATCGCGATCTCGTCCAGGCCATACTTGACGATGACGGTGAAGATCTTCAGCAGGCGCAGGAATTTCAGGATCATCAGTGGTCCGAAGGCGTGTCAGGGGTCGTCGGAACGGGAGCGATGCTGTGCGCGGCAAGCTTCTGCTCCAGTTTGGCGATGCGCTTGGCCGTGCGTTCGACGTCGTCGCGCAGGCGGCCGACGTCGTCGGCGAAATCATCGACAGTCGCCGGGCGCACGAGCACGCGGCGTTCTTCCAGCAGGAATTCGGCGACGTTTTCCGCGAGCCGGCGTCCGGCCGTGGCCGCGCCCGTCACCGCCGAGCGCGCACC
>NZ_JBKYMO010000114.1:0-13536 GCF_047302915.1 Massilia sp. CT11-108
GAGCCGGCGGGCTTGCCATTCTGTCGTGGAGAAAATCAGACGATCTTGCGGAATTTAACCTTGGTTAGATCTGCCTCATGGATTTGTATAGCCAGGCGGTGTAATCTGATCTTTTACCCCAACGCAATGTAACTTATCGGGGTAGCATCGGATTCGCGGGAAATCCATTCGTGTCGCGGGTTTCTCGGCCTCCATATTATGATTGGCTCATTCATATCACATGAAAGGACTTCCATGAACCATGATGCAGGATTCCGCGTTTCCCGTTTCGAGGAACAGAAACAGCGCGCGCGCCGCGTGCGTATCGGTGTGATGATCGTACTGTGCGCCTTGCCCGTGGCGATGGCGCTGGCCAAGACCGGCGTCACTGCTCTGGTACGTGTATCCGCGCTTTGACGTGCTTGAGGTTCGCGACGATCGTGAACGTCATGATGACCAGTAGCGACCACGAACTCCACTTGCTGACGTGGACGGCCGACCACGCGCCCAGCTGGTTCGGATAACGCCACAATCCCCAGAACGTGCCGAGGTTCTCCGCCAGCCAGATGAAGAACCCGGTCAGCACGAATCCCAGTAGCAGCGGCATGTGCCGCTCGCGGTCCAGCGGACGGAAACTGACGGTCGTGCGGGCGTAGAGCCCGAGCGCGACGGCTGCCAGGTACCCGCGCACATCCCCCAGCGCGTGGTGTGTGAAGAAATTCAGGTAGATCAGCAGCGCGACGAGCGCGGCCATCCAGTACGGCGGATGGTGGCGGACCCGCAGGTCGAGCAGGCGCCATGCCTGGATGATGTAGCTGCCTACCGCCGCGTACATGAACCCCGAGAACAGCGGCACGCCCCACACCTTCGTGTAGGCGAAGTCCGGATAACTCCACGACTTGATGCCGCTGGACGTCTTGAACGCCTCCAGCGCGAACCCGAGCGCGTGGAACAGGCAGATCGCCTTCAGTTCGTCGCGGGTCTCCAGTCCGCTCTTCAGCATCCACGCCTGGATCGCCAGCGCCGCCCCCAGCAGCAGGTCGTAGCGGGGCACGCCGAGCAGGCCGGCGCGGGGCACCAGCAGCACGCAGGCGAAGAACAGTCCAGCGAACAGGCATGCCCGCGCTTCCTTGATCCCGAACATCAGGAATTCGAGCACGCCGCGGCGCCAGCCTGCGATGCCGCGGGTGCGCGCGTCCGTCAGCAACGTGTCGAGCGCGGCGAGCGAGAGCGGGGCGCGGCGGAGCATGGGCCTCAGTAGCAGTCGGTGCCGTCGGACGCGACGCAGATCGACGCCGTGCGCTTGCGTTCGACGTAGTCCGGATTCGCGAGGTCCGCGTCGGAGCCCGGACACGTGCTGCCGTTGCAGGCCGTCGCGGTCAGCTCGAAGATGACTTTTTTCACCGTTTTCCCATCCGGCCCGAGCCCTTCGTCATACGTCTGCGTGGCGCAGCCCACGTTCACCGTGAAGCCGGTGTCCGTCCTGAAGTCCGGGACGGCCTTCACGGTATCGCACGTCGCGTCCTTGGCTTTCAATTTGTAGAACGCCCATTCGAGCCCCGTGCGCGCGGCGAGGCTCGCGCGGGTGCCGAGGAAGGACTGGTTGACGGTGACCTGCTCCGTCTCCGACAGGCGCAGTACGGCCAGCGCGAAGCCGGCCAGCACGACGAGGAAGATGATGGCCGCGATGTACGCGAACCCGCCCGCGCGCCGGGCCGTCATGGCGTGTTCTCCACGTGGGCGCCCATCGTCAGCCGGGCCGATTCGCCGCCTTCGGCCAGGCCCAGACGCAGCTGCAGGTAACCGCTCTGCTGGGTGGCGCCCTGGCTTTCGCGGTACAGGAAGTTGCAGTCGCTGACCTTCGCGACGAGGATCGCGCCACTCGTCGGGCAGTTCTTCGCCGGCGTGGTGCTCGGCGTGTAGCCGGTGACGCGGTAGATGACGCCGGTGCCCGTCCCGGCGCCGTCCGTGCCTTGCCGGGTGCACGTGTAGGTCACGGCCCGCTCGAGCCTCGGGATGACGACGAAACGGCCGCCTTCGTAGCCGGCCGGCAGGGTCGCCGGCGCGGCGAGGGTGACCGTGTTCCGGCCCTGGGTCGTCGTGGCGGCGTCGGCGATGCTCTTGATCGCCCAGCTGTTGGCGGGGTTGTAGACGTCGTTCCCGTTCACGTTGCCGATGAACAGATAATCGCCCGCATAGCTGGCGTCGATGCGCGTCAGCGTGTCGAACGTATCCGTGGCGGCGTCGCGGGTGAACGGGTTGCCTGCGGTTGCATGCTCGTAGTCCGCCGCCGTGCGGAACCGGCCGCCATCCTTCGTCGGCACGAATTCGATGCACTGGTTTTGCCCATCCGTCCACGTATAGCGCAGCGAATTCGGCACGGCCGTGCGCACTTCCCACAGGATGCGGCGCAGCGCGGTATCGGCCTGGCTCGTGAGGTTCGCGCGCTGGCGGATCGAGAGATAGGATTGCATGGCCGGCCGGATCTGCAGCACGAGCACGCCGGCGATGACGCCGACGATGACCATCACGATGATCAGTTCGACGAGGGTGAAGCCGCGCTGGCGGGTCATGATGGGTTGGTCCTCCAGCCGGTCAGCACGACGGCGCCGGCCCCCGGCATGGAGACGGTGACGACGACGCGCACCGCATCCGCCGCCGACGCGACACCGGCCAGCGCCGCGGTCCCGGCCTCGACGCTCACCGAGTACCGCTCCAGCCCCGGAATGAGGTTGCCTTCGACGTCGCGGATGCCCGTCATGCCCTTGCCATAGCCGTTGTAGTCCCTGACGTCGTCGTAGTTGATGCGCGCCCCGGTGCCCGGTCCCGGCGCGAAGGGTTTCATCAGGATCTCTTCCATCATGTTGTCCGCGATCGACTGCATCTGCTGCACGAGGACGGGATCCACGCTGGACCGCGTCGTGGCCGTGTACACGGCGACCATGCCGCCGAGCGCGACGCCCATGATGACGAGGGCGACGATCAGTTCGACCAGCGTGACGCCGGTGCTGCGCCTGGCTTTATTCAACATAGCCGGTCGCGCCTTGTACGGTGATGGTGCGGAAGATCGTACCGCCGTTGACCGCGCCCGTGACGGACAGGCCGCCCGCCCAGGCGGCCGCGCCGCCGGCGTCCGTCGTGATGCGGCCGTCCGGCTGGAAGTACAGGGTGGCCGGCAGGTTGCCGGTCGTGACCGCGAGCGCGCTGTCGCTCGTCGCATAGTCGTCGTCGCCCACGCCGTTCAGCGCGATCCAGCCGTTGTTGTTGCCGTTCACGCGCAGTACGACGGCCTTCGGCCCGACGTTCGCCGACACGACGCGCCGGTGCCCCATCGCGATCTTCTGAGCGCGGCGCAGGCCGCTGACGACCTGGTCCCCGAACACGGCCGCTTCCGCCGACTTGTCGCCCGTCAGGCGCGGGATGCCGATGGCGGCCAGCGCGGCGATGATGATCATCACGACGACCAGCTCGACGATCGTGAAGCCGCCGCGACGGGCAGGGCGAGTCATCGGAACACCTCGCGCGTGTGGATGATGCGCTTCGTCTCCGGCGCGTAGACGCCGAACGTGGCCAGCGCGGACGGGTCGACGTTGCCGGCGGCTGCGCAGGAGGCGTCCGGGCTGCGCAGGAACGCGAGGGCGGCGCCCGTGCTGGTCGACATCCCCGCGCCCCGGCTGGCGTAGCAGGACGTGTTGGCGGCCGTCGTTCCCAGGTTGAGCGCGAACGGCACGCTGACGTGGGCGGCGGCGGAGGGCGTCAACGTGAGGTCGGCCTTGCCGCCCGTGAACGCCGGCGCCCTGCTCCGGATTCCCGTGTCGATCGAGTATTACACGGGCCAGATGTGGATCATGAACGCCGAGGACTCCACCACCGCCCTGCCGGCCCATGTCGCGACGCCGGCCTTGAAGTCCGCTGCCCGCAATTGCGCCTTGCCCACGAGGTCGGTGACCGGGTAGCCGGGCGAGCGGCTGAAGGCGCCGCCGGCCGCCAGCGCGCTGCCGTCGGCGTTCAAGCCCGTGAACACGACGTCGCGCGCATTCGTGGCGTCATAGTTTTGCGTGACGCCGTTCTGCAGGTTGCGCGCGGTGACCGTCAGCTTGATCGCGGGCTCGCCCGAATAGTATTGCGCCAGCGT
Source organism: Massilia sp. CT11-108 (assembly GCF_047302915.1). Lineage (NCBI taxonomy): Bacteria > Pseudomonadati > Pseudomonadota > Betaproteobacteria > Burkholderiales > Oxalobacteraceae > Massilia > Massilia sp. CT11-108. The sequence goes on from NZ_JBKYMO010000114.1 coordinate 4,115, forward strand.
GCCGCCGTAGAAACCGGAGGTGCGCTTCCAGTCGGTGTCCGTGTCGAACGTGAAGTAGGCCGGGCCGAACGTGCCGACGCCGCCGGTGCATCCCGTGGCCGCGCTGCCCGTCGCCGCGGTGGCGGGCAGCACGCCCGTCCCCAGGTAGCCGGCGCCGTTGGCGAGCGATGCGACGAGGTCGATGCGGCCCGTCTCGCTCCACGTGGCCTTGACCGTCTGCACGCCGGCAAGGATAGCCGATGCCGTCTGTGCGAGCAGGCCGTTGCCGTTGCCTGGCTGGCATGTCACCGGCACCAGTGTCGCGCTTTCCGCTATCTGCTCGCGGCCGAAGTTCCGGGTCACGGCCGGGGTGGACGCGGCATTCAGGGCCGTGACCGTCGCCGTAAACTCCTTGCCCGCCACGTAAGGGACATTGGCGTTCGCCAGCGCGAGCGTGAACGCCTTGGGCACGAACGTCGCCTGGACGTTGGCCGACGGTGGACTCCCGGCACCGCTGTCGGTCGCCTTGACGGTCACCGCGCCGGCGTCCGCGTATTGCAGCGGCACGCTCGCCTTGCCTTCCTCGTTGAAGGTGAGCTTGACGGTCGCGCCGGTGCCGTCGCAGGCCGCCGCGGCGTTCTGGCCACTGTTCAGGGGAATATTGTTCAGCCGGACGGGCAGCGTGCCGCTCGCCGGATTGCTGTAGGCGCAGGTGAAGTTGATGTTGCGATCCACATTGTTGAACAGCGGCACGCACGTATTCTGTTTCGCGTCGAAGCGCACGGCGGCCATCGTGAGCTGCGGGGGCGCGGGCGCCTCCGCGTAGGCGGCGTCGGCGCTCAGCGTCATCGTGTACGCGGAACTGGCCACGGCGACCTTGCAGTCGCCCCCCGTGCCCGTATCCGTGCGTATGCAGGTCGTGGCGCTGGCCGTCGTCGCGCCGGTCAGCCCCAGGGTGAACGTGCCGGCCTGGGACCAGCTCACGGCCGCCTGCGCGCTGCCGGACGTCGGTATTGCCACCGACTGGCCCGTCGGGGCCAGCGTCACGGTGGCGCCGCCCCCGTACGTGGCCGTGCACGCCTGGTTGGCGCAGGCGGTAATCTTCACCGCCGACGGTGCGCACACGCTGCCCGCCGGGTTGTAGTTGATGAGGAAGTGATCGAGCGCTACAACATTGCCCTGGCAGCGCGGCCCCATGGACGTGTTCACGTCGTAGCCGCTGCCGTTCTGTACGCAGTCGCACTTGCCGGTGGTGGTGCCGCCCGAGCAGTAAATCGTCTTCGTCACGCGGCCGTGCCAGTTGAAGATGCCGCTGTCGATCGTCGCATTGCCGTAGATGGTCGCCTCGGACGAATCGAGCGTCAGCGTGCCGGCGGTCACGTCGCCCGTGACGCTGTCGGACGACCCCAGCTGCAACGACGTCGTGGCCTTGATGTCGCCCTGGACGGAGGTGTTGGACGGCATCAGGCGGACGACGGGCGCCGTCACGTCGCCCTTGACCGTGCTGCCGGAGGCGAGGGTAAATGACCTGGTCGCGACGATGTCGCCGTTCAGGGCGACGGGCGAGTTCGTGGTGATCGTCGCACCGCTGATCGGGCCGTTGATGGTCGCGTGCGAGGCGACGTTGACGGTGCCCGTGGCCGTGATGCTGCCTGTGAGGTTGAGAGCGGAACCGGTGCCCAGGTTGGCCGTGACGGCCTGGATGTTCGCCGTCAGCGTCTGGTTCTGCGCGCCCACGCTGAACACGTCGCCCGCGATCAGCGTGCCGCCCGTGATCTTGAGGTTGTTCGTGGCGACGCCGCCGATGTTCAGGTCCCCGGTGCTCATCAGGACGGCACTGCCGCTCATCGTGAGGCTGTGGTTGTAGCCGAACGTGGTGTCGGCCGTGATCTTCACCGTATAGCCGCTGGCGATGACCATGCTGTCGTCCCCGGCCGGCAGCGGCAGGCTGGGGCACGTATAGACGGCGCCGGACAGCGTGCAGTTGCTCACGGGGCTGCCGCCGCTGAACGTGTAGAGGTTGCCGGCGAACGCGGGGCTGCCTGCCGCAGACAGCATCAGGGCAAGCAGCAACAAATAAAGTCGGTGCAGGAACATGTCTCGGTGATTATATATTGGCGGAACACGCATTTCGTCAAATCAATACTGCGTGCGATCCGCAGGTCTCGATGGTGCAATGCGGAAGTGACAAACGCCGGAATTCCAGATAGCATAATTCGTTAGTCTCTCGAACTATTTGGTCCGAACGCTGCCACGCTGGCGCGTATTGACGCAATCCTCTGCCCTCTGACGATGTCACCCACACCTCTTTGCCTCGCCATCGCCGCCGTGCTGTCCTGTCCCGGCGCCGCGTTCGCACAATCCACCCCTCCGGCCGACAAGGGCAAGGCCCAGGACAAGCCTGTGCAAAAGGTGGAAGTGAAGGGCTCGGCCAGCACCTACGACCCGCGCCGCGACGACACGGCCAGCAAGACCGTGCTGTCGGCCGAGGAGATCCGCAAATACGGCGACGACAACATCTTCGACGTGCTGAAGCGCGCACCGGGCGTCACGGTGACGGATAAATCGATCAAGATGCGGGGACTCGGCGCCGGCTACACGCAGATCCTCGTCAACGGCGACCGCCCGCCGCCCGGCTTTTCGCTGGACGCGCTGACGCCGGACCAGATCGAGCGCATCGAGGTGATCCGCGCCGCCAGCGCCGAGTATTCGATGCAGGCCATCGCGGGCACCATCAACATCGTGCTGCGCAAGGTCGTCAGCAAGCCGCAGCGCGACCTGCGCCTGAACGCGACGCGCTCGCCGTTGCAGCGCAGCGGCACGATGGGCGGCACGTGGGGCGACAAGGTCGGCACCCTGTCGTACTTCGTGAACGGCACGCTGTTCGGCGGCCACAACGAGTTTCATTCGCGCGGCGCGGACCAGCTGTCGCTGCCGGACGGCACGCTGGCGCAGTCGCGCCTGACCCGCTACGACGGCGGCGGCGCCTACCGCGGCGGCGTCCTGTTCCCGCGCCTGAACTGGAAGATCGACGCGGACAACGAACTGAACCTGTCGGCCGGCCTGCAGGCGAGCAGCCATGCGTGGTCCGGCGTCTCGCACAACGAGAATCGTGCCGGGTCGTTCGGCAATCCGGACTGGATCGACATGCCGGGCCGCACGTCGGGCGACCAGTGGATGATGCGCGGCGAGATCGGCTGGGTCGCGAAGATGGCCGGCGGCAAGCTGGACGTGAGCCTGTCGGGGGAGCGCAGCCGCGACGAGAACGACAACGACACGGATTATTATTCGGCAGGCCGCGCGCACCACCTGCTGCGCGACTGGGACACCGTGTATCGTCCGCGCCGCATGTCGTTCCGCGGCAAGTTCGCGCGCTCGCTGTTCGACGGCCATTCGCTCGTGACGGGCATCGATGCGAGCCGCCAGCGCAACGAGGACTCGCGCGACCGCGTCGACCAGCAGGACGGCGCGCCCGCCACGCACGTGCTCGAGGCCTACGAGCCGCAGGTCACGCGCCTGGCCGGCTATGTGCAGGACGAGTGGAGCATCACGAAGCAGTGGTCGATGTACCTGGGCGGGCGCTGGGAAGGCGTGGAGACCGAGAGTGCGGGGACGAACGTGCCCGGGACGACGTCGCGCAGCCACGTGCTGAGCCCCGTCGCGCAGACCTTGTACAAATTCCCCGACAAGAGCGGCCGCCAGGTGCGCCTCGCGCTCACGCGCACGTACAAGGCGCCCACCGTCGACCAGCTGACGGCGCGGCGCTACCTGTCCGCGCTGAACACCCGCTTCGCGCCCGATTCCAGCGGCAATCCGGGCCTGAAGCCGGAGCTGGCGAACGGCGTCGACGTCGCGTTCGAGCAGTACTGGGCGGACGGGGCGATGGTGTCCGTGAGCGGCACGCAGCGCCTGATCAGCGACTATATCCGCACGCGCCTGGACCTCGATCCGGACGGCCGCTGGATCTATCGCCCGCTGAACGACGGCGACGCGCGCGTGCATTCGCTCGAGGCCGAAGTGAAACTGCCGCTGCGCATGCTGAACCCGGCCGCCGCCGGCTTCGACATGCGCGCGAGCGTGACCCGCAACTGGTCGGAAGTGTCGACCGTGCCCGGCCCCGACAACCGCCTCGACGGGCAGACGCCGATGTCGGCCAACGTCGGCCTCGACTACCGCCGCGATCGCCTCAGCTTCGGCGCCAGCATGGCGTACCAGCAGGGCGGCTGGGTGCGCGTGTCGGACGCCCAGATCCGCCACGCGCACACGCGGCGCGACGTCGACGCGTATGCCGCGTGGAAGCTCGATCCGCACCTGCAGCTGCGCTTCACGCTCAACAATATCCTGGGCATGGACGGCGAGTCGGAAAGCGTCTACGAGGACGCGGGTGGGCTGTCGCGCCAGGCCAGCTGGCAGCAGGGCGCCACGCGCGTCGGCGTGAATCTCGAGCTGAAGATGTGACCAGGAAACGAATGTTCCACCCGTTACGGTTTGGTACAAATTCCAAACGTACAGATGAGTTACGGCGGTTAGCATTGCCGCATGAACTTTACTTTTTCGTCATTGGAGCACGGAACCTGTGTCGTCAAGCTGTGGGCGACGGGCCGTTACGGGTTTTCCCTGCCGAAGAAAGTCGACATCACGACGCCCGCCGGGGCGACGTGTACGTTCCTCTACATCAACAAGGTTGAAAAGCGGGTCAGCATGAAGGCTGAGCCCGGCAACCGGATGATCGTCCGCATCGCCATCGGCGCCTTCCTGGCCGGCGTACCGCCGGACGGCAGCACGGTCGAGATCGATCCCGGCATGCCGCCGTATGCCGGCAAACTCACCCCGGTGCGGCTGGACGCGCCACGCGCACCGATGCGGGTGCGGCCGGGAAAGTCGCATGCCCGCACCCGGCTGGATGTCGAGTGCGGGACGACACCCTGACAGTCCGGGCAGCTGTTTCGCAGCGCTGACGGGGCGTACAATCGGCGGTCACAAAACGTGTGCCTCATCCGTCTAATGGATATGGATACCCAGACCGCCACTCCCCTCGACGAATTCATTCGTCTCCGTCCCCGCCTGTTCGGGATCGCCTACCGCATGCTGGGCGTGCGCGCCGACGCCGAGGACATCGTCCAGGAAGCCTGGCTGCGCTGGCAGAACGGCGGCAGCCTGGAAGCGCGCACGCCGGAAGCGTGGCTCGTCACCGTCGTCACGCGGCTCTCGATCGACCGGCTGCGCGGGGCCATGACGGAGCGCGAGCATTACGTCGGCCCGTGGTTGCCCGAACCGCTGGTCGAAGACACCGCGGCGTCGCCGGAAAGCGCGCTGGAGGCGGCCGGCGACCTCTCGACGGCCTTCCTGCTGATGCTCGAACGGCTGGCGCCGGAAGAGCGCGCCGTGTTCCTGCTGCACCAGGTGTTCGATTTCGATTACGCCGAGGTCGCGGCGATGGTCGGCAAGACGGAGGCGGCCTGCCGCAAGGTGCTGCAGCGGGCGCGCGAACGGGTGCGGGCGGAACGCCCCCGGTTCGCCGTCAACCGCGAGCTGCACCTGGAATTGCTGGGGCGCTTCGTGCAGGCGGCCCGTTCGGCCGACCCGGCCCAGGTGCAGGCGCTGCTGACGGCGGACGCCACGTTCACGGGCGACGGCGGCGGCAAGGTCAAGACGACGGTCAGGCAGGTGGTCGGCGCCGACCGCGTGGGCCGCCTCGTCGCGGGCATCGAACGCAAGTGGTCGAACGCCGACACGCGCCACGACATCATCACCGTCAACGGGGCGCCGGGCGTGCTGACCTGGCGCAACGGCATGCCTGATGCGATCACGTCGATCCACATCGAGGACGGCCGCATCGCCGCCATCTATGTCGTACGCAATCCGGACAAGCTGGGCGGACTGGCCGGCCTGCGTGCCTGATCGGTATCTTTTTGTCAGCGCACAACATATTTTCCTGATAACACTCAGAGGAAGATCAGATAGTCAAAAAAAACGGGCTTTCTTTCTTATGCATGGCGCAAACGGAGGTATGCTGGCGGTCGGCGCAACGCTACCATGGTCAACTCTTCGAAGGCGTGTAACAGATGGCAGGGCATACCTCGTTGTACAAGAATCATGTGTTGTTCTTGTCGCACAGCTTCTTCATCAAGGACAACCAGGCCGAGTTGCAATTGCACGCGCATAAGTACGATTTCGATATCCGCTTCTTCCATGAGCTGAGCGAATTCGTGACGGCGGTCGAACGCGATGCCGCCGACAGCCTGTACGTGGTCGACCTCGACGCGCTGCACAACATGCAGTCCGACCTGCGCGATGCGCGCAAGACCCTGCTGCTGGGCGAGCTGCTGCAGCGGCTGCCCGCGGACCACCGCTACGTCTACCTGCAAAGCGTGCGCCAGGGCAGCCGGTTCCTGCTGCAGCAACGCCTCGTCGACAGCAACTGCCTCGCCTACGCCGAAAAACCGATCGCAAACGACGTCCTCGTCGACAAGCTGTTCAACCTGTTCGTGCAGCAGAAACGCGGCGACGTCGTGCGCGTGGTCATGCTGGGCGCGCCGCCGGGCTGGGACGAGGCGGCGCTACGCGCACAGCGGCTGGACATCGTCTACCACACCGATCCGCAGACGCTGCACCTGCGCGTCAAGGACTTGCAGCCGGATATCGTACTGATCACGGACGCGGAATACGAACGGACGGAAGCCGTCGTGCGCGTTCTCAAGCGCAATATCGAGGCCGATCCCGTGCGCGAGATCACCTTGCTGCAACGCCGCGCCGACCCGGCGCTGGCGCGGCGCGCGCTGGACAGCGGCTTCGATGCGTTGCTCGCGATGGACGATGCCGAGCTGCTCGCGCGCCAGTTGCTCAACCGGGCCGCCAAGATCCGCATCAACCGCGACCTGATCGGCAAGGACCGCGCGACGGGCCTGCTCAACAAGATCGGCCTGCAGCAGAAGGCGCAGGCGCTGATCTGCCGCGCCGTGCTGGAAAACCGGCCGCTGTGCTTCGGCGTCATCGACATCGACAAGTTCAAGACCATCAACGATACCTGGGGCCATTATTTTGGCGACATCGTCATCAAGCGTCTGTCGCTGACGCTGGCGGCGCGCATGGAAGAGGGCGACCTGCTGAGCCGCTTCGGTGGCGAGGAATTCGTCGTCGTGTTCTGGGATTGCACGCTGGAGCATGGCTGGCACCGGCTCGACGCGCTGCGCCAGGCATTTGGCGCCATCGCGTTCGAGGTCAAGCCGGGCGACGTGCGCCACTTCTCGTTCAGTGGCGGCCTGGCCGCCTATCCGGACGGACGCAGCGAGAACGAATTGTTCCTGCGCGCGGACGCCATGCTGTACGAAGCGAAGCAGGGCGGGCGCAACCAGATCCGCCCGATCGCCGCGCCGGTCGCGCAAACGGGCTGAATTCTTACCAATTGTGAAATGGTTTGCCGGCAACGCGTCCGGCGCGCAACACTCTTGCGCTGATTGCTGCCGAATTTCTCTACGGGAAGTATCATACGCACTCCCGAAATCCAACGAAGCAGGAGTCAAGACCTTATGGCAGGCCAAGAAGTCACATTCGACGACGTTGCGCGCGCAGCCGAGAGTTTGCAGGAGGATGGCGAAGCGGTAACCATCGAAGCGGTGCAGGACTTCCTCGGCGAGGGTTCGCCGAACGCCATCTTCAAGCACCTGGCCGCGTGGCGTGCGGCGAACGTCAAGCCGAAGGCTCCCCCAAAGGCCGAGCTGCCGCAGGAATTGCTGGCCGGTCTGGCGGACTGGGCCTTGAAGTTCGCGGAGCAGGCCGGCGCCGGCGATCGCGAAGCGCTGGAGCGCAACGAGGCGGACATCGAGGCGCTGCGTTCGGCCGGCGAAGTGCTGGAAGGCGAACGCGACGCGCTGCGCGAGGAAATGGCGAGCGCCACGGCGGCGTCCGAGGAAGCCATCGCCGAGCGCGACGAAACCATCGAGCGCCTGAACGCGGAACTCAAGAATGCGCGCCAGGTCGCGATGGATGCCCTCGTCAGCAAGGCGAAGGACCAGCTCGCGATCGACGGCAAGGAACAGCAACTGACGCAGCTGCGCCAGGAACTGGAGCGCAAGGTGGCCGACATGGCCGCCGAATCGGACGCGCGCCTGCGCGCCGAGATGGAACTCGTGGGCGCGACGACCGCGCGCGACAGCCTGGCGGCCGAGCTGGACGACCTGCGTGCGAAGCTCGACAAGTCGACCGCGGAGCGCAGCAAGCTGCGGGCCGAGCTGACCGAGCTGAAATCGAAGAAGTAACGCTGGGTCTCAGGGTGACACGGACGGGGTGCGTTTCAGGCACCGCAAGGTAAACGTCGACCGCGTCCGCGTCACCCCCGGCAGCTTGTACAGCTTCTGCCGGAGAAATTTCTCGTAGCCTTCCGTCCCCGCCACGGCGACCTTGATCAGGTAGTCGTACTCCCCCGACAGCAGATACGCCTCCATCACCTCCGGCAACTCGGCCAGGGCGTCCTGGAACGCCTTGAAGATCTCGTCGTCGTGGCGGTCCACCGTCACCTCGATGATCACCGTGTCCGGCATGCCCAGCGCCCGCTGGTCCAGCATCGCGACGTAGCCTGTAATGAAACCCGCTTCCTCCAGCGATTTGACGCGGTGCCAGCAGGGCGTCGGCGACAGGTGCACCGTTTCGGCCAGTTTCTGGTTGCTGATGCGCCCGTCGCGGCTGAGCGTGCGCAGGATCTGGCGGTCGATCTCGTCCAGCTGGCCGTCTTTCATCGCAGTGCTTCCTTCGTAGATTCTAGATAACGCCGGAGATTTTATCTTCTATTTCGTATTTCTGCAGAAGACCCTTGCGGAAATGGCCGTGTTATCGCTATTGAATAGAAGCACATTCTGCGCGTGCTCCCTTACCATGGCGCTATCCTTTATTGCGGCGCAACATCGCTTACCCGGCAATGTCCGCGTCCGCCGCTTTTCGTTCAGGAGCCCTCGTGTCGAATGCAGTGTCACGGGCGGGCGCCGGCTACCGGAGTGATCCCTTCGCAGCCGAACTGCCGCTCATGCTGATCACCCCCGCGCTGTTCGCAGCGAACCTCGTCGTCGCCCGCTGGGCGCAGGGCGCGGGGATCCCGCCCGTCTTCCTCGCCTTCGGGCGCTGGATGCTGGCGTTCCTGATCCTGCTGCCGTCGTGCGGTCCACGCCTGTGGGCGCTGCGCGGCCTGCTCCGCGCCAACTGGCAGCGCATCCTGCTGCTGGCCGGCCTCGGCATGGGCCTTTCCGTTGCACCGCAATACGTCGGCGCGCGCCATACGAGCGCGGCCAACGTGGGCATCATCTTCGCCGCCTGCCCGGCGCTCGTGACCCTGATCGAAACGCTCGTGTGGAAGGCGCCGCTGTCGCGCCGCCAGGCCGGCGGCATGTTCCTGGCGATTCTCGGCGTGCTGGTCGTGCTGTCGAAGGGCGACGTGACTGCGTTGGGCCAGC
>NZ_JBKYMO010000115.1:0-13511 GCF_047302915.1 Massilia sp. CT11-108
TCCACAGCGGCGCGGCGACGGCAAGCCAGTCCACGCCGCCCCGTTTCATCAGGCGCGTCGCGTCCTCGCGCACGCGCCGGCAGGCCTGTGCGGTGGCGGGACGGGTCTCGCGCAGATACGTCTCGCACCACGGCGAAAAGAACACGAGCGCGCGCGGCTTGCCGGCCGCGCCGGCAGGCAGGCCGATCGCCGCGCGGATCGGGCCGACGAGCGGCTGGACGTAATACAGATTCGCGACGATCAGGCCGCAGGCGGTGGCGATCAGCAGCATCAGCCACGTGGGCATGTCGGGATGGTTTGCGCTGACTTTGCCAGCACTATCATGCCGCGGACGGTCGAGCACCTCGGTGGGCAAAGGCGATGGGGACAACATGCGCTCCGGGTAAAGCGGCAAGTGTAACGCGTGCCTGCGATCCTTGCCGGACGCGTCCTAGATTGGCGTGCGCTCCCACAGGACGTCGAGCGGCCCGTCCACGTGGCCCACGGCGATGCGCGGATAGCGTTTCAGGCGCGGGCGCGACGGCAGCCACACCTCGTCCAGCGCCCAGTCGGCGGCGGCCGGGTCGCAATCCGCCGCGCCGATCAATTCCACGGCGTGGTCGCCGGCCGGCAGCCAACGCCGAAAGGAGTCCTCGAAGCGCGCATCCTCGCAACGGGCATCGGGCGCGGGCTGCGGCATGCCGGCGCCGCCCGCGGCGTCAAGGTTGATCCAGCCAGTCATATTTCCAGCTCCACGGCATGTCGTCGGGACCGAGCGCCTGCCGGCCCAGTTCCGGGAACAGGCGCTCCGCCCGCACGTCGTTCGACAGCATCACCACGCAGCGCTGGCCCGTCTCCAGGCACAGCACGAACTCCGCCGTCGATTCGTCGTGGCCGCCGTCGAACCAGCCGGGGCCCGAGCGGTCCTCGAACGTGACGACACCGAGGCCCGCCGCCAGCTTCTGCGGCCACGCGGTCTCGGCGCCGTCGAACGCGGGGTAGCGACGGCGCGATGCGATCGGCAGCCAGCCCGTCGAGAACGCGGCGCGCGTGTCGGGCCGCAAGCCGTCGCCGCGCATGATGCCGGCCCACAGCCTGGCCTGGTCCGCGATCGTCGTCTCCATCGAGCCCGCGGCGCGCACGCGGTAGCGGCGCTCGTGCGGCTGCAAGGTGCCGTCGAAGGCGTAGCCATCCGCCGCGTTTTCCGAATACTCCGCGCGCCAGTACATGCTCGTGCGGCGCATGCCGAAGCGGTCGAACACGCGCCGGCGCATTTCCTGCGCCACGTCCAGGCCGAGACCTTGCTCGACGATCAGCTGCAGGATCGCATAGCCTTCGCTCGAATACGCATAGCGCTCGCCGGGATCGGTGTGGATGCGCAGCCGGCCGCCCGGCTCCATCCAGCGGTAGTCGGCGAGCCCGCCGCCGTGCGCGAGCAGCATGCGCGGCGTGATCGTCTGCCAGCGCGCGTCGCCGGCGAGGTCGGAAAAATCGTAGGGCCGCACGCGGTACGTGGGCAACGGATGCGGCAGCAGCTTCGTGACGGTCGCGTCGAGGTCGATCCGGCCCTCGTCGGCCAGCTGCAGCAGCATGTACGCGAAGGCCGCCTTCGTGAGGGTGCCGCCCGCCATGATGGTGTCCGGCGTCAGCGGCTGGCCGAGGGACGCGTTGCGCGTGCCCATCGCCTTCACGTTCACGACCTGCCCGTTCTCGATCGTCGCGAAGGCCAGGCCCTGCACCTGCTCGCGCCGCATCGCGCGCTGGATTTCCGGATCGGACAGCGATTGCATGGGGCGTAGCGGACGCGCGCAGCCCGCCACCAACATCGCCGCCACACCCACCGTCAACCACGTCCCGAACCGCATGCGCTCTCCCCAGACCCGCCGGATGCCGCACCGCGCGGCATCCAAGCCCGACATGATGCCATGAGAGCGCTAACTTCGTCATGACGATTCGTCAACGTGCACGCTTGTAGACGCGCACGTAGTCGACCAGCATCTGCTGGGGGAACGCGGTCGTCGCATCCGGATTGCCGGGCCAGGCCCCGCCGACGGCCTGGTTCAGGATCACGAAGAACGGGTGTTCGAACACCCAGTCGCCCGTGACGGTATCGGGCCGCGCCGTGTGGTACAGGATGCCGTCGCGGTACCAGCGGATCTCGCGCGGTTCCCATTCGACAGCGTAGACGTGGTAGTCGTCCGCATAGGTGCCCTGGTCGAGCCGCTGCGGCTTGCCGATGGCATTGGCGCCGCTGTAGCCGGGGCCGTGCAGGGTGCCGTGCACGAGGTCCGGCTCGCGGCCGATGTTTTCCATGATGTCGATCTCGCCGCAGCGGGGCCAGCCGGCCTGGCCGATGTCGGCCCCGAGCATCCAGAACGCGGGCCAGATGCCCTGCCCGCGCGGTACCCTGATGCGCGCCTCGTAGCGCCCGAAGGTGCGCTCGACCCTGCCCGCCGTCTTGATGCGCGCGGAGGTGTAGTGGCGTCCGCCGTGGTCTTCCTTGCGGGCTTCGATGACGAGACTGCCGCCGTCGACGCGAACATTGTCGGGCCGGTCCGTATAGAACTGCAGCTCATGGTTGCCCCAGCCGTTGCCGCCCGTCTCCGGGACCCATTTGGTCCGGTCGAGCGTGCGGCCGTCGAATTCGTCGTGCCAGTCCAGCACCCAGCCGGGCGGCTGCGTGAGCGTTGATTGCGCATGGGCCGCAGTCCCCAGCGACAGGAAAACGGCAAGCACGGCGGCAGCGCGAAACGTGGGCATGCGAACTCCTCGTGGAAACGTTCCCAGACACTTTCGAATATAGCACCGCGAATTTTTCGATGTCAAACGAGCCCTGTATTTTCAGTGTGCCGTTTCGGCCACGCACTACTGAATATTCCGTTGACAATTATTTTTTCTGAACATAAGATTCGACCGGCATATGGAAACGTTTCCAGACATTGGAAACGATGTTGAAGCGGTGAAGAGAGATAAAAACAGAGGAGACCCAATGCATTACCCCAAGGCAAACCAAAAACTGATGAGCCTGGCTGTGGCGAGCGCCTGCGCCGCCCTGATCCCGGCTTACGCCCAGACGACCGCCACCGAAGACAGCCGCGGCGGCGACATCCCGACCACGTCGATCCAGCAGGTCACCGTCACGGGCCTGCGCCAGTCGCTGGCCTCGTCGCTGAACCTGAAGCGCCAGTCCGACGGGATCGTCGACGGCATCGTGGCCGAGGATATCGGCAAATTCCCCGACACGAACCTGGCCGAATCGCTGCAGCGCATCTCGGGCGTGTCGATCGACCGCGTGAACGGCGAAGGCCAGAAGATCACCGTGCGCGGCGTGGGTCCCGACTTCAACATGGTGCTGCTGAACGGCCGCCAGATGCCGACGTCGAACCTGGGCGACCTGAATGGCCGCTCGTTCGATTTCTCGAACCTGGCGTCGGAAGCGATCTCGCAGCTGCAGGTCTACAAGACGAGCCGCGCCGAGACGCCGACCGGCGGCATCGGCGCCACCGTCAACGTGATCACGGCGCGTCCGCTCGACAAACTGGGCACGTATTCGAGCATCGGCATCAAGGCCGTGCACGACACGTCGAACAACAACCTGCCGGGCGACGTCAAGGCCAGCACCTCCACCACGCCGGAATTCTCGGGCATCTATTCGACGACGTCGAAGGATGGCCACTGGGGCCTGGGCGTCTCGGCCAGCTACCAGGAACGCAACCTGGGCTTCAACCAGGCGTCCGTGTCGAGCGGCTGGAAGGGTCCGTTCCGCGGCGACGAGAACAATTGGGGCACGATCCCGCAGCCGGGTACCGCCGGCTCGGAAAACATCACGAACCGTCCGAAGCCCGGCGACATCTACCAGGTGCCGCAGAACCTGAACTACAGCATGACGGGCGTGAAGCGCCAGCGCACCAACGGCCAGTTGACCCTGCAGTGGCAGCCGGTCAAGGAGCTGACGACGACCCTCGACTACACGTACTCGGAAAACAAGCTGCAGACGAAGCGCAACGACGTCTCCGCCTGGTTCAACTTCGGCGCGTCGGCATCGTCGTGGACCAATGGCCCGATCGCCGCGCCGCTCGTCTACACGGAATTCATCCCGGCCGGGAATAGCGACATCGCAATGGGCGGCGCCGACTTCGCGACGAAAACGCAGAACAAGTCGCTCGGCTTCAATACCCAGTGGCGCGCCAGCAAGGATCTCAAACTCGAGTTCGACGCGCACCGTTCGACCGCGGAATCGAAGGCGGACAGCCCGTTCGGCTCGAACAATACGCTGGGCACCGCGAGCTTCTCGCGCGGCGACACGACGGCCGACTTCTCGCAGGAGTTCCCCGTCCTGTCGATCAAGGGCGCCAACTTCACGGGCGCACCGCAGCAGGTCACCGGCTCCGTCTTCCAGAACGGCTACATGAAGGGCGAGGTCGACCAGCTCCAGTTCAAGGGCCGCCTGCGCATGCTTGAAGCGTCGAACCTGAACTTCGGCATCGGCACCATCGAGGTCAAGAACCGCTCCGCGTTCTCCACGCAGCAGCGCGACTCGTGGACCGGCGCGACGAAGCCGTCGGACTACCCGAGCAGCCTGTGGCACGCCGACACGATCCGCCAGTACTTCGACCAGCTGGCCGGCAGCCAGAACCCGAACCTGTTCAACACCTTCTACACCTTCAACTTCGCGCAGGTGCGCGACGTGGTGTCGAAGGCATCCGGCCTGCCCGCGCTGTACCTGCCGAAGAACACGTACGACACGGACCAGCGCACCGGTGAAAAATCGAAGAGCCTCTACCTGCAGTTCAACACGGACTGGGATACGGCGCTGCCGATGCACACCGCGATCGGCGTGCGCTACGAAAAGACGGACGTCGTCTCCACCGCGCTCGTGCCGGCGGCCACCGCCATCACGATGGTCTCCGCCAACGAATTCCCGGTCACGTTCGGCGCCCCGACGTTCACGACCTTGACCGGCAAGTACCACCACCTGCTGCCGTCGGTCGACTGGGACATGGACCTGCGCGACGACATGAAGGTGCGCGCGAGCTATGGCGAGACCATCGGCCGTCCGCGCTACGACCAGATCGCCGGCGGCCAGATCCTGAATACGCTGGCGCGCGTGGACGGCGGCACGGGCTCGCAGGGCAATCCGGCGCTGAAGCCCGTGAAGTCGAAGAACTTCGACCTGTCGTGGGAGTGGTACTACGGGAAGGACAGCTTCTTCTCCGTGAACGCGTTCTATAAAGACCTGGAGAACTACGCCGGCCAGTCGAAGATCGACGCCACGCCGTTCAACCTGCACACGCCGGTGGGCGGCGCGCTGTGGAACGAAGCGTCGGCCGCCGGCTGCGGCACGGACCCGGCCTGCATCCGCAACTACATCTTCAAGAATCACCCGACCGCCGCGGGCGTGACGGTGACGGGCGTGGACAGCAGCGGCAACCCGACCGGCAACATCGTCGGCCAACCGGGCGATCCGGTGGCGCACTTCCAGATCACGACGTTCTCGAACCAGAAGAAGGCGAGCCTGAACGGCCTGGAACTCAATCTCCAGCACATGTTCGGCAACACCGGCTTCGGCATCTCGGCGAACTACACGTACGTGCACTCCGGACTGCGGTACGATAACGGCAGCGTGGGCGAACAGTTCGCACTGGTCGGCCTGTCGAACTCCGCCAACCTGGTCGGCATCTACGAGAACGACAAGTGGAACGTGCGCGCGGCCTACAACTGGCGCGGCGAGTTCCTGTCGTCGACGTTCGACGGCGCGGGCCCGAACCCGAACTACGTGGAGCCGTACGGCCAGCTCGACCTGTCGGTCGGCTACAACGTCACGCCGAAGCTGGTCGTGCAGGCGGAAGCCATCAACCTGACGAACGAAACGAGCCGCGTCCACGGCCGGACCACGCAGCAGGCCCTGTACGTGACGCAGACCGGGCCGCGTTACATGCTGGGGGCACGCTACAAGTTCTAAGTTATACGTCGTTCCCGCCTGCGCGGGAACGACGGCAATATTGCGGATGTGTAGCCTGCCGTAATCGGTTTCAGCAGTTAAAAAGTTGTTCTAAAGCCAGCATTTTCAGGTAGACTCATGCGGCCCACCGGAAAAAGGAAGCTGTGATGAGTAAACCCATCGAACACGTCGTCGTGGTCGGCGGCGGCTCCGCGGGCTGGCTGACGGCCGGCGTCCTCGCGGCCGAACACCCGCGCCTGACCGTCACGCTCGTCGAATCGCCGGGCGTGCCGCCCATCGGCGTCGGCGAAGGCACGTGGCCGTCCATGCGCGAGACGCTGCAGCGCATCGGCGTCTCCGAAGCCGCGTTCTTCCGCGAATGCGACGCCGCGTTCAAGCAGGGCTCGCGCTTCGACCGCTGGGTCGACGGGAGCGACGGCGACGTCTATTTCCACCCCTTTTCCCTGCCCCAGGGCTATGGCGAGGCGAACCTCGTCGCCGCCTGGCAGCGCGCGCACCGCGGCGTCCCGTTCGCGGACCTCGTCAGCTACCAGCCGCATCTGTGCGTGCAGGGCCGCGCGCCGAAGCAGCCGCAGACGCCGGAATTCGCCGGCGTCGCCAACTACGGTTATCACCTCGACGCCGGCAAATTCGGCGTCTTCCTGCAGAAGCACTGCGTCGGCAAGCTGCGCGTGCGCCACGTGCTGGCCCACGTCGTCGACATCCTGTCCGCGGACGACGGCGACATCGCCGCGCTGCGCACGCGCGAGGCGGGCCTGATCGAAGGCGATCTGTTCGTCGACTGCACGGGCATGGCCTCGCTGCTGCTGGGCCGCCACTACGGCGTGCCGCTCGTGTCGCAGCGCGACGTGTTGTTCAACGACCGCGCCCTCGCCGTGCAGGCGCCCTATCCAACGGAAGACACGCCCATCGCGTCGCAGACGACATCCACCGCCCAGCCGCACGGCTGGACCTGGGACATCGGCCTGCCCGCGCGGCGCGGCATCGGCTACGTGTATTCCAGCGCGCACGTCGACGACGACGCGGCGGAGGCGACGCTGCGCACCTATCTGGCTTCCACGGGCATCGTCGGCGCGGTCCCGCAACCGCGAAAAATCGCGTTCGACCCCGGCTACCGCGCCCGCTTCTGGGAACGCAACGTGGTCGCGATCGGCCTGTCCGCCGGGTTCATCGAGCCGCTGGAAGCGTCCGCGCTCGCGCTCGTGGAACTGTCCGCGGCCTGGCTGGCGGACGACATGCCCGCCACGCGTGCACAGATGGATACGATCGCCGCGCGCTTCAACGAAGCGTTCACGTACCGGTGGGAGCGCATCATCGACTTCCTGAAGCTGCACTACGTACTGTCGAAGCGCACGGATACCGCCTACTGGCTCGATCACCGCGCGCCCGGCACGCAGTCGCCGCGCCTGCGCGAACTGCTCGCGCTGTGGCGCACGCGCGCGCCGTCGCGGCGCGACTTCCCGCGCATCGAAGAAATCTTCCCGTCCGCGAGCTGGCAGTACGTCCTGTACGGGATGGGCTTCCGGCCCGAACTGACCGAGCGCGCCTCCGACCTGCCGGAGGCCGCCTCCCAGTACTTCCGCGAGGCCGCGCGGCTCACCACCCGGATGCTGCCGCAGCTGCCCGCGAACCGCGAGATGCTCCACCACATCCGCCAGTACGGCATGCCGCCGGGCTAGCGGAGACACCACCAAAATACCAATAACGAGAGAGACTACTACCGATGGCCAACCATGCACCCCTGAACAACGTCGACCACAAGAACCTGCGCGTGGTCACTACCCGCGGCGCGGCGTACGGCGACGCCGTGATGTCGGCGCTGACCTTCCCCGCCGAATTCCGCGACCTGCAAGCCTGCTACCCGATCGTCTTCGCGCAGGACGGCAACGGCGGCTACGACGCGCTCGCCCTGCTCGGCTTCGAACCGGGCGAAAACCTGTTCCTCGGCCCGAACGGCTGGGACGCGCCGACCATCCCGCTGACGATCGAACGCCAGCCGTTCGTGATCGGCCGCAGCGGCGAGGAACTGTCCGTCCACGTCGACCTGGACAGCCCGCGCGTGCGCGATGGCGGCATCGAGGGCGAGGCGCTGTTCCTGACCTACGGCGGCACGAGCGAATACCTGGAACGCATCAGCTCCGTGCTGCGCACCATCCACGAAGGCCTCGCCGCATCGCGCGCGTTCGTCGCCGCGCTCGTCGAGCTGGAACTGATCGAATCGTTCGTGCTGGACGTGGAACTGGACGACGGCTCGCAGAACCGCCTGGCCGGCTTCTACACGATCAACGAAGACCGCCTCGCGAAGCTGACGGGCGAGCAGCTCGCGCGCCTGCACGACAACGGCTATCTGCAGGCCATCTACATGGCGGTGGCGTCGCTGGCGCAGTTCCGCGACCTGATCCAACGGAAGAACCGCGCCAATGACATCCGTTAAGCACGTCCGGGAAGTCTCGTTCGGCGACAACAAGCTGCCGGACGAGATGCTGCGCGCAACGCGGCCCTACATCGTACGCGGCCTCGCGGCCGACTGGCCCCTCGTGCAAAGGGGACGCGCATCCGCCGAAAGCGCCGACGCCTACCTGCGCCGGTTTTATCGTGACGCGACCGTCAACGCCATGCTCGGCCCCCCGCAGATCGGCGGCCGCTTCTTCTACAACGACACGATCACGGGCTTCAACTTCCACAACGTGCGCGGGCGACTCGACCAGGTGCTGGACGAACTGGCCGAACACCGCAAGCGGCCGGATCCCGGGGCGATCTACGTGGGCTCGACGTCGATCGACGGCGCCCTGCCCGGCCTGCGCGCCGAGAACGACCTGGACCTCGGCGACCGCAATCCGCTGGCCAGCATCTGGATCGGCAACCGCACCGTCGTCGCCACGCACTACGACCTGCCCGACAATATGGCGGTCGTCGCGGTCGGCGAGCGGCGCTTCACGCTGTTCCCGCCGGACCAGCTGAAGAACCTGTACGTCGGCCCGCTCGACTTCAATCCGGCCGGCCAGGCGATCAGCCTCGTCGACGTGCGCAACCCCGACTTCGAGCGCTTCCCGCGCTACGCCGAGGCGCTGCAGCATGCGGAAGTGGCCGAGATGGGGCCGGGCGACGCGCTGTTCATCCCGTCGATGTGGTGGCACCACGTGGAAGCGCTGTCCGCGTTCAACGTGCTCGTGAACTACTGGTGGCGCCAGTCCCCGGACTACATGGACACGCCGACGAACGCGTTGATGCTGGCGATCCTGACGATGCGCGACCTGCCGCCCGAGCAGCGGCACGCGTGGCAGGAAATCTTCCGCCACTACATCTTCGAGCGGGACCCCGCAAACCTCGCGCACATTCCCGAGAATGCGCGCTATGCACTGTCGCCTCTCGACGAGGACGGTGCCCGCGTCCTGCGCGGCCAGCTGCTGCGCCGCATAAACAGATAAGACTAAAGAAGACAACGCGTACAAGCCAGGAGTAGAGACATGGAGAACAATAACCAACAAGGGCGCGGCCGCCCGATCCGGCGCGTCGTCATCGCCGGCGGCGGCACCGCCGGCTGGATGGCCGCGGCGGCGCTGGCGCGCACCCTCGGCAAGGTCATCGACATCAAGCTCGTCGAGTCGGACGACATCGGGACCGTCGGCGTCGGCGAGGCGCCGATCCCGAGCCTCGTCCACTTCCACCGCCTGCTCGACATCGGCGAACAGGAATTCATGGCCGCGACGCAGGCCACGTTCAAGCTGGGCATCAGCTTCGAAAGCTGGCGCGCGCGCGGCGAAGACTATATCCACTCGTTCGGCATGACGGGCACGGACCACTGGACGGCCGGCTTCCAGCACTTCTGGCTGAAGGGCCGCGACCGCGGCCTCGCCGGCGACTACGGCGACTACTGCCTGGAACTTGTCGCGTCACAGGAAAAGCGCTTCGGCCACCTGCCGAACCAGGGCATCAACTATGCCTACCACCTGGACGCGACGCGCTACGCCCGCTACCTGCGCCGCTTTTCCGAACACTTCGGCGCCGAGCGCATCGAAGCGAAGATCGCCAGCGTCGACACCGACCCGGCCACAGGTCACATCACCGCGCTCGTACTGGATTCGGGCACACGCGTCGAGGGCGACCTGTTTATCGACTGCACTGGCTTCAGCTCGCTGCTGCTGGGCCAGACGATGGGCGCCGAGTACGAAGACTGGTCGCAATGGCTGTTCAACGACTGCGCGATCGCCGTACAGACGGAATCGACCGGCCCGGCCGTGCCGCTGACGCGCTCGATGGCGCACGACTGGGGCTGGCAATGGCGCATCCCGCTGCAGCACCGCACGGGCAACGGCGTCGTGTTCTCCAGCCGCTACACGGACGAAGCCACGGCACGCGCCACGCTGCTCGGCAACATCGAGGGGAAGGTCCTCACGGAGCCGCGCGTGATCCGCTTCACGCCGGGCCAGCGCAAGAAGGTCTGGATCGGCAACTGCATCGGCCTGGGCCTCGCGAGCGGCTTCCTGGAACCGATCGAATCGACGAGCATCCACCTGATCCAGCGCGGCATCGTGCGCCTGCTGCAGACGTTCCCGACTTACGGCATCCAGCAGGCGGACGTCGACGAATTCAACCTGCAGACCGAGGAAGACATCCGCACGATCCGCGACTTCATCATCCTGCACTACAAGGTCACGAACCGGCGCGACACGCCGTACTGGCACGACGCGGCGACGATGGTGGTGCCGGACAGCCTGCAGCACCGCATCGACCTGTTCCGCGACGGCGCCCGCGTCTTCCGCGAAGGGAACGAACTCTTTGCGGAAAACTCGTGGGTGCAGGTGATGCTGGGCCAGGGCCTCACGCCCGAACGCTGGCACCCGAGCGCGGACCTGATGGGCGACGACGAGCTGCGCGGCTTCCTGGACGGCATCAGGAACGGCGTGCGCCGCACGGCGTCGCAACTGCCGCCGCACCAGCAATACGTGGAGCGCTACTGCCCGGCGGGCAAGCCGTGACTGCGGCGGCCGGCGGCTTCGCCGACACCAGGCGGCACTACCCCGTCCTCGACGGCCTGCGCGGCGTCGCGGCGCTGACGGTCGTCGCGTTCCACCTGTGCGAGGCGCATGCCGTCAACCGCTTCGCGCAGGTGATCAACCACGGCTACCTGGCCGTCGACTTCTTCTTCCTGCTGTCCGGCTTCGTGATCGGCTATGCGTACGACGACCGCTGGCGGCGCATGTCGCTGGGCGAGTTCTTCCAGCGCCGGCTGATCCGCCTGCATCCGATGATCGTCGTCGCGATGGTGATCGGCGCGCTGATGTTCTATTTCCAGGCCGGGCCGCTGTTCCCGATGATCGCGGACACACCGCTGTGGCGCGTGCTGCTGATCATGGTGATCGGCATGACCCTGCTGCCGGTGCCACCCAGCATGGACCTGCGTGGCTGGGCCGAAATGCATCCCCTGAACGGCCCGGCATGGTCGCTGTTCTTCGAATACGTGGCGAACGTGCTGTACGCGCTGGTGCTGCGGCGGCTGCCGAACCGGATCCTCGGCGTGCTCGCGCTGCTGGCCGGCGTGGGGCTTGTTGACTACCTGCTGGCGGGGCCGAACGGCGACGTGATCGGCGGCTGGTCGCTGGACCCCGTCCAGTTCCAGCTCGGGTTCACGCGCCTGGCCTACCCGTTCCTCGCGGGACTGCTGCTGTCGCGCGTCGTGCGTCCGGGCCGCGTCGCGTACGCGTTCCCGGTCAGCGCCGCGATCCTGTTCGCGACGATGGCGTTGCCGCGCATCGGCGGCCCGGACACCTTGTGGATGAACGGGCTGTACGAATCCCTGTGCATCGTCGCCGTGTTCCCGTTCGTCATCTGGCTCGGCGCCAGTGCGCAGGGAAGCGCCCGTACGGCCCGCGTGTGCGCCGCGCTGGGCGGGCTGTCGTATCCGCTCTACATCGTCCACTATCCGTTCGTCTACACGTACACCGCGTGGACCAACGCGAACCACGTGTCGCTGCGGGACGGCGTGCCCGTCGCCGCGGCCACCTTCGCCGTCTGCGTCGCGCTGGCGTGGCTGCTGCTGAAGTACTACGACGAACCCGTGCGCGCCTGGCTCACGCGGCGCTGGATGGACCGCAAGCCGGCGGTCGCCGCGCCGGTCGCGAACGGCTGATCAGCCCTGGCCGAGGTGCTCGTACAGGATCAGCGATCCGATCGCGATCAGTACGAGTCCGCCCACGAATTCGGCGCGCTTGCCCACCAGCTTGCCGAGGCCGCGTCCCACCATCACGCCGATCGTCACCATGATGAACGTCGACAGGCCGATCGCGCCGGCCGTCGTGACGATGTTCGCGTCGATGAACGCGAGGCCCACGCCGACGGCCATCGCGTCGATGCTCGTCGCAAAGCCTGCCACAGCCAGCAGCCAGAAGGAGTGGCTCGTCGGCTTGTCGTCCTCGGCTTCGTCCGCACCCGACAGGCCTTCGCGCATCATGCGCAGGCCCAGCACGCCCAGCAGGGTGAACGCGATCCAGTGGTCCCACGCCTGGACGTACGGCGCGGCCCAATGGCCCAGCGCCCAGCCGATGACGGGTGTGAGGCCTTCGATCACGCCGAAGATGGCGCCCGTGCGCAGGGCTTCGCGGAGATGGGGACGTTGCAGCGCGGCGCCCTTGCCGACGGCGACGGCGAATGCGTCGGTGGACATGGCGAGGGCGAGGGCTGCGGTGGCGAGGAGATTCATTGTGGTTCCAGTCGGGCAAACGCGAAGGCATGCCGGCGCGGCCCGATGAACGCGCAGGCATACCAAAGGTCTTGCCAACCGAAACGGCTGCCCGTACCACGTCAGCCAGGGCTGTCGAGTATGTTGATACGGGAACTTCCGCAGGGCGGAAGCAGGCTACTCCCCAATGGGATGCCGGCATTTTACTGCAAAAGATGCCGGCATGGCCAGTCTCAGCCGGTGGTGGCCACCTGGCGATGCAGGTTCGCATACTTCACGCCGAAGAACAGGATGAAGCCATAGCAGGCCGCCGGCACGAAGAACGACGGCTGCACGCCGATGCGGTCGGCCAGCCAGCCTTGCAGGAACGGGACGATGGCGCCGCCCACGATCGCCATGCACAGGATGCCGGAGCCCTGGCCCGTGTGGCGTCCCAGGCCGTGCAGCGCCATGCTGAAGATCGTCGGGAACATGATCGAATTGCACAACCCCACGGCGAGGATCGCCCACATCGCGGCCTGGCCCCGGCCGAAGATCGCGGCCAGCACGAGCGCGATGGCCAGCAGCGCGTTGAACGCGAGCGCCTTGCCGGGGCTGACGACGCGCATCACGGCAAAGCCGATGAAGCGCCCGATCAGCGCCCCGCCCCAGTACACGCTGACGTAGCTCGCCGCCTGCGCCGCCGGCATCCCCGCCACCTGCTGCTCGCCGAGGAAGTTGACGAGGAAGCTGCCGATGCTGACTTCACCGCCCACGTACAGGAAGATGGCGACGGCGCCCAGCACGAGGTGGCGATGATGCAGCGCGGAGCCGACGGCACCCGCCGCGGGCACCTCGGCATCCGCATGGTCGATGCGCGGCAGCCGGGCCAGCGCGAACAGGCCGGCGAGG
>NZ_JBKYMO010000116.1:0-13464 GCF_047302915.1 Massilia sp. CT11-108
CGGCGCGCTTCCTGCGGGCCGGCGAGCAGGGTGCCGTCGAGGTCGGTGGCGAGCACGAGCTTGCGCGGATCGAGGTAAGGGGTACGGGAACGGAAAGGCAATGCGGTCATGGTCATCCTTGTCGAGCGATGTCCGCCACGCGGCCCGCTCGAGCGCGGACGTGGCAGGGAGTGAGGCGTGCAGGGCCGCGGCCGGTGGCCGGGTGCGCGCGCAGGAAAGCGGATGCGGCTTGGCATCCACGCGACGGGGACGGACGGTGAGCTTGAAACGGGGCGCCAGCGTGAGGGTTGTATTTATGGTGTGAGACGGCGCTCGTCCCCGGTGGAACCCGTCAAGGATAACATTGCAAAATAACATCGACAACCTGTGAGATGATTGCACCGAATCACGGAATGGCGAGTTTTTTGGATTGGGTATTGCGCTTTGCTAAAACATCCTCGTATAATGCGGCTCCCCGGGCGGTTAGTTCAGCTGGTTAGAATACTTGGTCGACATCCAAGGGGTCGCAGGTTCGAATCCTGCACCGCCCACCAGAATTCCTCCATATCGCAGGCCTCGAGCCTGTAGAGAAAAGATGCCAAGGTGTCTTTTCTGTGCCGTTCAGCTTGAACGGATTCTCTGATCTCCACGACTCTAGCGTAAAGCGCAACAGGCCGCGTCAGCTTCGCATTTTCCTGTTGCGTCCATCCGTTGCGCGCGCTATACTAGCCGGCTTCGGTGTGGGCCTATCTTTTTTTGGCCCATGCGTTTAAGAGGAAGTTTTTTTAAAACTTCCGATAGTCAACTAGCCCCGCCCAATCGCAGGTGGGAATGGAGAAAAAATGAGCCTGGGCCTTCTCGGTCGCAAGGTTGGCATGATGCGCATCTTCACGGACGACGGTGATTCGATCCCCGTTACCGTGCTGGACGTGTCGAACAACCGTGTTGCGCAAATCAAAACTCCTGAAACTGATGGTTATGCCGCAGTTCAGGTCGTCTTCGGTCAACGTCGCGCTTCCCGCGTGAACAAGGCCGCTGCCGGTCACTACGCCAAAGCTGGCGTCGAAGCTGGCACGATGCTGAAGGAATTCCGCGTCGAAGCCGCTCAAGCCGCTGGTTTCAAAGCTGGCGACGCAGTCAACGTCTCGCTGTTCGAAGTGGGCCAGAAGATCGACGTGCAAGGCACCTCGATCGGTAAAGGCTACGCCGGTACCATCAAGCGTTACAACTTCTCGTCGGGCCGCGCCACCCACGGTAACTCGCGTTCGCACAACGTGCCGGGTTCCATCGGTATGGCACAGGATCCGGGCCGCGTGTTCCCGGGTAAGCGCATGACCGGTCACATGGGTGACGTCACTGTCACGACCCAGAACCTGGAAATCGCCCGTATCGACGCCGAGCGTCAACTGCTGCTGGTTAAGGGTGCCGTTCCTGGCGCCAAGAACGGTCAAGTGATCGTCAAGCCGGCAGTCAAGGTCAAAGCCAAGAAAGGAGCATAAGCGATGGAACTCAAGCTCCTGAATGAGCAAGGTCAAGCTGGCGCCGCAGTCAACGCCGCCGACACCGTGTTCGGCCGTGATTACAACGAAGCCCTGATCCACCAGATCGTGGTCGCCTACGCCGCCAACGCGCGCTCGGGCAACCGCAAGCAGAAGGATCGTGAAGAAGTCTCCCACACGACCAAGAAGCCGTGGCGTCAAAAAGGTACGGGCCGTGCTCGTGCCGGTATGTCGTCGTCGCCGCTGTGGCGCGGTGGTGGCCGTATCTTCCCGAACTCGCCGGACGAGAACTTCTCGCACAAGGTCAACAAGAAGATGCATCGCGCAGGTATCTGCTCGATCTTCTCGCAGCTGGCCCGCGAAGACCGCCTGAGCGTCATCGAGAACCTGACCGTCGAAGCACCGAAGACCAAGCTGCTGTCGCAAAAGCTGCAGGGCATGGGTCTGGACTCGGTCCTGGTGATCACCGACACCATCGATGAAAACCTGCTGCTGGCATCGCGCAACCTGCCGAACGTGCTGGTTGTCGAGCCGAAGCACGCCGACCCGATGTCGCTGGTGTTCTACAAGAAAGTCCTGGTCACCAAAGCTGCTCTGGCCAAGATCGAGGAGATGTACGCATGAGCGCCGCAATCAAATTCAGCGAAGAGCGCCTGATGAAGGTGCTGCTGGCTCCGGTCATTTCCGAAAAGGCGACCTTCGTCGCGGAAAAGAACGAACAGATCGTGTTCAAGGTCCTGCCGGACGCGACCAAGCCGGAAATCAAAGCCGCCGTCGAGCTGCTGTTCAAAGTCGAAGTGGAATCGGTCCAGACCGTGAACCGCGAAGGCAAGCAGAAGCGTTCGGGCCGTTTCACCGGTCGCCGCAACCACACCAAGCGCGCTTTCGTGGCCCTGAAACCGGGCCAGGAAATCAATTTTGTCGAGGAGGCTAAATAATGGCACTCGTTAAGATGAAGCCAACCTCCCCAGGCCGCCGCGGCATGGTGAAGGTTGTGAACGCCGACCTGTACAAGGGTCGTCCGTTCGCAGCCCTGGTTGAGAAGAAATCGAAGACCGCTGGCCGTAACAACAACGGTCACATCACCACCCGCCACATCGGCGGTGGTCACAAGCACCACTACCGCGTGGTCGACTTCAAGCGCAACAAGGACGGTATCCCGGCCAAGGTCGAGCGCATTGAATACGACCCGAACCGCAGCGCGCACATCGCTCTGGTGTGCTACGCCGACGGTTTCCGCGCGTACATCATCGCTACCAAGGGCATGGCCGTGGGCGATACCGTCATGAACGGCTCGGAAGCGCCGATCAAGTCGGGTAACTGCCTGCCGATCCGCAACATCCCGGTCGGTACCACCATGCACTGCGTCGAAATGCTGCCGGGTAAGGGTGCCCAGATGGCCCGTACCGCAGGCGCCGGCGTCGTGCTGATGGCTCGCGAAGGTACCTACGCCCAGGTTCGCCTGCGCTCGGGTGAAGTGCGCCGCGTGCACATCGAGTGCCGCGCAACGGTTGGCGAAGTCGGCAACGGCGAGCACAACCTGCGCAAGATCGGTAAAGCCGGTGCAATGCGTTGGCGCGGTGTCCGCCCGACCGTTCGCGGTGTCGTGATGAACCCGATCGACCACCCGCACGGCGGTGGTGAAGGTCGTACGGCTGCGGGTCGTCACCCGGTGTCGCCATGGGGCCAGCAGACGAAGGGCAAGAAGACGCGTTCGAACAAGCGCACGTCGTCGATGATCGTCTCGCGCCGCGGCAAGAAATAAGGATAAGACATGACTCGTTCATTGAAAAAAGGGCCGTTCATTGACGCCCACCTGGTGAAAAAAGTCGAAACCGCGCAAGCGAACAAAGACAAAAAGCCGGTCAAAACCTGGTCGCGCCGCTCGACGATCACCCCGGACTTCATCGGTCTGACGATCGCCGTTCACAACGGTAAAGTGCACGTGCCGGTGTACGTGTCCGAGAACATGGTGGGTCACAAGCTGGGCGAATTCGCCCTGACCCGCACGTTCAAGGGCCACGCCGCTGACAAGAAGGCGAAGAAATAATGGAAACTAAAGCTATCCTCAAAGGCGTCCGCCTGTCGGAACAGAAAGGCCGCCTCGTCGCCGATCTGATCCGCGGCAAGAAAGTCGACGCCGCGCTGAACATCCTGCAGTTCAGCCCGAAAAAAGGCGCGACCATCATCAAGAAAGTGCTGGAGTCCGCAATCGCGAACGCCGAGCACAACGATGGTGCCGACATCGACGAACTGAAAGTGGTTCAGATCTATGTCGAAAAGGGCCCGATCCTGAAGCGCTTTACGGCACGTGCCAAAGGCCGCGGCGATCGCATTTCGAAACAATCCTGTCACATCTTCGTGACTGTCGGTAACTAAGGAGTCACACGATGGGTCAGAAAATCCACCCAACCGGCTTCCGCCTGGCGGTCACCCGTAACTGGGCATCGCGCTGGTACGCTGGCAACGGCAACTTCGCCGACATGCTGAAGGAAGACCTGGAAGCCCGCGCTTTCCTGAAGAAGAAACTGAAGAACGCCTCCGTCGGCCGCATCGTCATCGAGCGTCCGGCCAAGAACGCGCGCTTCACGATCTACTCGTCGCGTCCGGGCGTCGTCATCGGCAAGAAGGGCGAAGACATCGAAGTCCTGAAGTCGTCGCTGACGAAGATCATGGGCGTGCCGGTGCACGTCAATATCGAAGAAATCCGCAAGCCGGAAATCGACTCGCAGCTGATCGCCGACTCGATCGCCCAGCAGCTCGAAAAACGTATCATGTTCCGCCGCGCCATGAAGCGTGCGATGCAGAACGCGATGCGTCTGGGCGCTGTCGGCATCAAGATCATGTCGTCGGGCCGCCTGAACGGCATCGAGATCGCACGTACCGAATGGTACCGCGAAGGCCGTGTGCCCCTGCACACCCTGCGCGCCGATATCGACTACGGCACCAGCGAAGCCTCGACCACGTACGGCATCATCGGCGTGAAAGTCTGGGTCTACAAGGGTGACCGTTCGCCGACCGGCGAAGCACCGGTGATCGACGTTCCGGCCGACGAGAAAAAGCCGCGCGGTCCGCGTCGTGACGATGGCAAACCGGCTGGCCGTGGCCGCCCGGGCGCCAAGCCAGGTACCGCACCCGCAGGCCGCCGTGCTGCCAAGCCGGCCGCTGAGAAAGCAGGAGAATAAGCATGCTGCAGCCATCCCGCAGAAAGTATCGTAAAGAGCAGAAAGGCCGCAACACCGGCATTTCGCACACCCGCGGCACCGCGGTCTCGTTCGGCGAATTCGGTCTGAAGGCAGTTGCCCGCGGCCGTATCACCGCACGCCAGATCGAAGCTGCACGTCGTGCCATGACCCGTCACATCAAGCGTGGCGGCCGTATCTGGATCCGTATCTTCCCGGACAAGCCGATCTCGAACAAGCCGGCTGAAGTCCGTATGGGTAACGGTAAAGGTAATCCGGAGTACTACGTGGCCGAGATCCAGCCGGGCAAGGTCCTGTACGAAATGGACGGCGTCGCTGAAGAACTGGCGCGCGAAGCCTTCCGTCTGGCTGCCGCCAAACTGCCGCTGGCGACGACGTTCGTCGTGCGTCAAGTCGGTCAATAACAGGAGTTAAGAATGAAAGCAACGGAACTCCGCGGCAAGGACCAGGCAGCTCTGCAACAAGAGCTGAATGAGCTGCTGAAGGCACAGTTCGGCCTGCGCATGCAAATCGCTACGCAGCAACTGACGAACACCGCCCAGCTCAAGAAGGTGCGCCGCGATATCGCGCGTGTCAAGACTGTGATGAACCAGAAGGAAGCCAAATGAACGACACCACTAAAACGGCGCTGAAGCGTACGCTGGTCGGCAAAGTCGTGTCCGACAAGATGGACAAGACGGTGACCGTGCTGATCGAGCGTCACGTCAAGCACCCGCTGTACGGCAAGATCATCGTGCGCTCGAACAAGTATCACGCGCACGACGAGACCAACCAGGCGAAAATCGGCGACACCGTCGAGATCGCGGAAGGTCGCCCGATCTCGAAGACGAAGGCTTGGACCCTGACCAAAGTTCTGCAGGTCGCTCCGGTTCTCTGATCCAAAACCGGGGCCTTGTAAAACCGTAGCGAGCTTTGCGCAGTAGGTTTTACAACGCCCCCGGAAAATTTGTCTTGCGTGGCCCGCTGGTATGTGGAATACTAGCGGGCTTCGTTCATGTGTTGCCGCAGTTTGTCCTTCGGTAACTGCGGCCTGCAACGAACATTGGAAAGTCCAATCACCCAAACGTACGCGCTTGCAATGAGTGCGGACGGCGGGACCAAGACTGACCGCAGGCCTACGGTTTTCCGTGGGGTTTCTTCGGCTTAAGTTGGGAAAGAAAATATCATGATTCAAACCGAAAGCCGGCTCGAAGTGGCCGACAATACCGGTGCAAAAGAAGTTCTGTGCATCAAGGTATTGGGCGGCTCCAAGCGCCGTTACGCCAGCATTGGCGACGTGATCAAGGTCACCGTGAAGCAAGCTGCTCCGCGCGGCCGCGTCAAGAAGGGTGAAATCTACAACGCCGTGGTCGTGCGTACCGCTAAAGGTGTGCGCCGCCAGGACGGCTCCCTGGTGAAGTTCGACGGCAATGCCGCCGTCCTGCTGAACAGCAAGCTGGAGCCGATCGGTACCCGCATCTTCGGACCGGTGACGCGCGAACTGCGTACCGAGAAGTTCATGAAGATCGTGTCCCTGGCACCTGAAGTTCTGTAAGGGAGCAGCAATGGATAAGATTCGTAAAAACGACGAAGTCATCGTTCTGGCCGGTAAAGACAAAGGCAAGCGCGGTGTCGTTCAGCAGCGCGTAGATGCTGAGCACGTCATCGTCGAAGGCGTGAACGTGGCCAAGAAGGCCGTCAAGCCGAACCCGATGACCGGCGTAACTGGTGGTATCGTCGACAAGACCATGCCGATTCACGTGTCGAACGTCGCGCTGTTTAACGCAGCGACCGGCAAGGCTGATCGCGTTGGCTTCAAAGAAGTGGATGGCAAAAAAGTCCGCGTCTTCAAGTCGAACGGCGAAGTAGTGAAAGGGTAATGAGAAATGGCCCGTCTCCAACAAGTTTATAAAGACAAAGTCGTTGCCGAACTGACCGAAAAATTCGGTTACAAGTCGGTGATGGAAGTGCCGCGCCTGACCAAGATCACCCTGAACATGGGTCTGTCGGAAGCTGTCGCCGACAAGAAGATCATCGAGCACGCAACCGGCGACCTGACGAAGATCGCTGGCCAGAAGCCGGTCGTGACCAAGGCTCGCAAGGCAATCGCAGGTTTCAAGATCCGCGAAGGCTACCCGATCGGCACGATGGTGACCCTGCGTGGCGCCCGCATGTACGAATTCCTGGACCGTTTCATCACCGTGGCCCTGCCGCGCGTGCGTGACTTCCGTGGCGTCAGCGGCAAATCGTTCGATGGTCGCGGCAACTACAACATCGGCGTCAAAGAGCAGATCATCTTCCCGGAAATCGATTACGACAAGATCGATGCGCTGCGTGGCATGAACATCTCGATCACCACGACCGCTAAGACCGACGAAGAAGCCAAAGCGCTGCTCGCCGCATTCAAATTCCCGTTCCGGAACTAAGAACATGGCAAAACTTGCACTGATTAACCGCGAACAGAAGCGTGCAGACCTGGTGGAGAAATTCGCCGCAAAGCGTGCCGCTCTGAAAGCAATCATCGACGACCAGTCGAAGACCGAAGAAGAGCGTTACGAAGCACGCCTGAAGCTGCAGGCCCTGCCGCGTAACTCGGCGCCGACCCGCCAGCGTAACCGCTGCGCCATGACCGGCCGTCCCCGTGGCACTTTCCGTAAATTCGGTCTGGCCCGTACCAAACTCCGCGAATTCGCCATGAAAGGCGAAATCCCGGGTATGACCAAAGCTAGCTGGTAATAGGAGAATAAGCAATGAGTATGAGCGATCCTATCGCCGATATGCTGACCCGTATTCGCAACGCGCAAGGCGTGCAGAAGACCACCGTCGAAATGCCGTCGTCGAAGCTGAAAGTTGCGATTGCCAACGTCCTGAAGGATGAGGGTTACATCGAAGATTACGCCGTGTCCACCGAAGGTGGCAAGGCTGAACTGAAAATCGGTTTGAAGTACTACGTCGGCCGTCCGGTTATCGAGCGCATCGAGCGCGTCTCCCGTCCTGGCCTGCGCATCTACAAGGGCAAAGACGAGATCCCTCAGGTCATGAACGGCCTGGGCGTGGCGATCGTCTCGACCCCGAAGGGTGTGATGACCGACCGCAAAGCACGCGCTACCGGTGTCGGTGGCGAAGTGATTTGCTACGTGGCTTAAGGAGTAGACGATGTCTCGAGTAGCTAAGATGCCAATCGCCGTCCCGGCCGGTACCGATGTCGCGATCAACGCGTCGTCGATCACCGTCAAGGGCCCGCTGGGCACCCTGACCCAGCCGCTGAACGGCCTGGTCAAAGTGGAAAACAACAATGGCACGCTGACCTTTGACGTGATCGACGATTCCCGCGAATCGAACGCCATGTCGGGCACCCTGCGTGCACTGGTGAACAACATGGTGACCGGTGTCACCAAAGGTTTCGAAAAGCGCCTGACCCTGGTCGGCGTGGGTTACAAGGCCGCCGTCCAAGGCAACGCCCTGAACCTGTCGCTGGGCTTCTCGCACCCTGTGCTGCACGCGATGCCGGAAGGCGTCACCGCAGCGACCCCGACCCCGACCGAGATCCTGATCAAGGGTATCAACCGTCAACAGGTCGGTCAGGTTGCCGCAGAAGTGCGCGCTTACCGCTCGCCTGAGCCGTACAAAGGCAAGGGTGTCCGTTATGCGGACGAAGTGGTGAAGCTTAAAGAAACCAAGAAGAAATAATCGGAGCTGACGATGGACAAGAAAGAATCGCGTCTGCGTCGCGGACGCCAAACCCGCATCAAGATCGCGCAGCTGGGCGTGAACCGCCTGTCGGTGCACCGCACGAACCTGCACATCTATGCGAACCTGATCAGCCCGGATGCGAAGGTCCTGGTTTCGGCTTCGACGCTGGAAGCAGAAGTGCGCGCCGAGCTGGGCGGCAAGTCGGGTGCCGGCGGCAACGCCGCTGCAGCCGCACTGGTTGGCAAGCGCGTCGCAGAAAAAGCACTGAAAGCAGGGATCACCGAAGTCGCATTCGACCGTTCGGGTTTCCGTTACCACGGCCGTGTGAAGGCGCTGGCAGAAGCCGCGCGCGAAGCTGGTCTGAAGTTCTAAGGAAGAATCGTCATGGCAAAAATGCAAGCGAAAATGGCAAGCGACAAGCCGGATGATGGCATGCGCGAGAAAATGATCGCGATCAACCGCGTCACCAAAGTGGTGAAGGGTGGTCGTATCATGGGTTTTGCAGCGCTGACCGTTGTCGGTGACGGCGATGGCCGCATCGGCATGGGCAAAGGCAAGTCGAAGGAAGTTCCGGTCGGCGTGCAAAAAGCGATGGAAGAAGCCCGCCGCAACCTGATCAAGGTGCCCCTGAAGAACGGTACGCTGCAGCACTCCGTCACCGGCCGCCACGGCGCGTCGTACGTGATGATGTCGCCGGCCAAGCCGGGTACCGGCGTGATCGCAGGTGGCGCAATGCGCGCAATCTTCGAAGTCATGGGCGTGACCGACGTCGTCGCCAAGTCGACCGGTTCGTCGAACCCGTACAACCTGGTTCGCGCGACCCTCGACGGTCTGGCAAAAATGAGCACTCCGGCCGACATCGCTGCCAAGCGCGGCAAGTCGGTGGAAGAGATCCTGGGTTAAGGGGAATAACTATGGCAAACACCATCAAAGTCAAGCTGGTCAAAGGCCTGATCGGTACCCGCCAGGATCACCGCGCCACCGTGCGCGGTCTGGGTCTGCGTCGTGTCAACTCGGTTTCCGAGCTGCAGGACACCCCGGCGATCCGCGGCATGATCAACAAGGTCAACTACCTCGTGAAAATTGTCGACTAAGCCGCGGCTTGGTCAACGGAGAAAATAATGCAACTCAATACCATCCAACCCGCTGAAGGCGCGAAACACGCCAAGCGCCGCGTCGGTCGCGGTATCGGCTCGGGCCTGGGCAAGACCGCCGGCCGCGGCCACAAGGGTCAGAAATCGCGTTCGGGCGGCTTCCACAAAGTCGGCTTCGAAGGCGGTCAGATGCCTCTGCAGCGCCGTCTGCCGAAGCGTGGCTTCAAGTCGCTGAACGCTACGTTCAAGGCTGAAGTGCGTCTGTCGGACCTGAACAACCTGGCCGTTGCCGACGTCGACGTTCTGGTGCTCAAGCAAGCCGGCGTGCTGCCGGTCGTTGCTCGCGACGTGCGCGTGATCCTGTCGGGCGAAATCACCAAAGCGGTGAACCTGAAAGGCATCAAGGCAACCGCTGGCGCGAAAGCAGCGATCGAAGCAGCTGGCGGCTCGGTCGCCTAAACGCGACCGCTGCCTGATCGGAGCAAAAATTGGCGACTAATTCACAACTTGGTAAAAGCGCTGCATCCGGTTTCCCCTGGGGCCGGTTGTGGTTCTTGCTTGGCGCATTGGTCGTGTACCGTATCGGAGCTCATATCCCGGTCCCCGGGATTGATCCGGTCGCCATGGCCCAGCTGTTCAAGCAGAACGAGGGCGGCATTCTCGGCATGTTCAACATGTTCTCGGGTGGTGCCTTGTCTCGTTTTGCCGTGTTCGCACTTGGCATCACGCCGTACATTTCGGCTTCGATCATCATGCAGCTGGTGTCGATCGTCTCGCCGCAGATGGAGGCACTGAAGAAGGAGGGCGAGGCCGGCCGCCGCAAGATCACCCAGTACACCCGTTATTTCACGGTCGTGCTGGCTCTGTTCCAGGCGTTCGGTATCGCCGTCGCGCTCGAGGCGCAGCAAGGCCTCGTGCTCGATCCGGGCATGGGCTTCCGCCTCGTAACCGTCGTGACCCTGCTGACCGGCACCATGTTCCTCATGTGGCTGGGCGAGCAGATCACCGAACGTGGTCTTGGCAACGGTATCTCGATCATCATTTTTGCCGGTATCGCAGCTGGTCTGCCGGGCGCACTGAGTGGCTTGTTCACCCTGGTGTCGAACGGTTCGATCGGTAGCTTCTCCGCGATCGTCATCGTGATTCTGGTAGCCCTGGTGACTTACGCTGTCGTGTTCGTCGAACGCGGCCAGCGCAAGATCCTGGTGAATTACGCGAAACGCCAGGTCGGTAACAAGATCTATGGTGGCCAAACCAGCCACCTGCCGCTGAAGCTGAACATGGCTGGGGTGATCCCGCCGATCTTCGCTTCGTCGATCATCCTGTTCCCGGCCACGATCGTCGACTGGTTCACGCGCGGCAAAGATGTCAACAGCCCCGTCGTCGGGTTCCTGAAAGACCTCGCTGCCTCGCTGAGCCCGGGCGAACCGATCCACGCGTTGCTGTATGCGGTGGCCATCGTGTTCTTCTGCTTCTTCTACACGGCGCTGGTATTCAACAGCAAGGAAACGGCGGACAACTTGAAGAAGAGCGGCGCGTTTGTACCGGGCATCCGTCCGGGCGAGCAGACCGCACGCTACATCGACAAGATCCTGATGCGCCTGACCCTGGCCGGTGCAGTCTATATCACGCTGGTGTGCCTGGTGCCGGAGTTCTTCCAGAGCCAGTGGAAAGTACCTTTCTACTTTGGCGGAACCTCGCTCCTGATCATCGTGGTCGTCACGATGGATTTCATGGCGCAGGTGCAGAACTACGTCATGTCGCAGCAATATGAATCGCTGCTGCGCAAGGCTAATTTCAAGGGCGGTATCCCGTCGCGTTGAGCGGCTGGCGCCCCCAGGAGTGAATAGACCGAATGGCAAAAGACGACGTCATCCAAATGCAAGGGGAGATTCTGGAGAACCTCCCGAACGCGACCTTTCGCGTGAAGCTGGAAAACGGGCACGTGGTGCTTGGACATATCTCGGGTAAAATGCGGATGAATTACATCCGCATTCTTCCGGGTGACAAGGTAACGGTGGAGCTGACCCCTTACGACTTGTCCCGGGCCCGCATCGTGTTCCGCACCAAGTAAAACTAATCAAGTTATCGAATCTGGAAGAGAGTGCAAAATGAAAGTTAACGCTTCAGTCAAGCGGATCTGCCGCAACTGCAAGATCATCAAGCGCAAGGGCGTGGTCCGTGTGATCTGCGTCGAGCCGCGTCACAAGCAGCGTCAAGGTTAATACGAGGAATATCGAATGGCACGTATTGCAGGGGTCAACGTCCCCAATCACCAGCACACCGTCATCGGCCTGACGGCGATCTATGGTATCGGCCGTACCCGCTCGAAGCAGATCTGCGAATCGACCGGCGTTGCGACCAACAAGAAGGTCAAGGACCTGGACGACAACGAGCTGGAAAAGCTGCGTGATGCAGTCGGCAAGTTCGTGGTCGAGGGCGACCTGCGCCGTGAGCTGTCCATGAGCATCAAGCGTCTGATGGACCTGGGCTGCTACCGTGGCATGCGTCACCGCAAGGGCCTGCCGGTCCGCGGTCAACGCACCCGTACCAATGCACGTACCCGCAAGGGCCCGCGCAAGGCAGCTCAATCGCTCAAGAAATAATCTAGGAACTGACCATGGCTAAGCAACAAAGCTCGGCGGCTGCAGCCCGCATCCGCAAGAAAGTCAAAAAGAACGTCGCCGAAGGCATCGCACACGTCCACGCATCGTTCAACAACACCATCATCACGATCACCGATCGTCAGGGCAATGCCCTGTCGTGGGCGACGTCCGGCGGCGCAGGTTTCAAGGGTTCGCGTAAATCGACCCCGTTTGCGGCTCAGGTCGCAGCTGAAGCAGCTGGCAAGGTTGCTCAGGAATACGGCGTGAAGAACCTGGAAGTCCGCATCAAGGGCCCGGGCCCGGGCCGTGAGTCGGCTGTGCGCGCGCTGAACAACCTGGGTATCAAGATCACCGAGATCCAGGACGTGACGCCGGTTCCGCACAACGGCTGCCGTCCGCCGAAGCGTCGTCGTATCTAATGTTGCCCGGGCGGTTCGCCGCCCGCCGCAGCATTGATGCGCCACACGCCGTGGTGTAAAGAATCGCCGGCGCAGTTAACCCGGAAATGGGTTATACTGCCCGGCTATTGTCGCCTCGGGCCGTCCTGGTCATGAGGTTTTTGTAAGCCACGTCCGGTCTCATCGAAGAACTGGACTAGCGCCTGTTGTGGCTCAAGCCGCATCCGGGGCGTGATCATTCAAACAAAGGAAGTTTAACGTGGCACGTTATATCGGACCTAAAGCAAAACTGTCGCGCCGTGAAGGCACCGACCTGTTCCTGAAGAGCGCACGCCGCTCGCTCGACTCCAAGTGCAAACTGGACGTCAAACCGGGCCAGCACGGCGTCAAGTCGGGCCAGCGTACGTCGGACTACGGCAACCAGCTGCGTGAAAAGCAGAAGGTCAAGCGTATCTACGGTGTGCTGGAGCGTCAGTTCCGCCGCTACTTCGCCGAAGCGTCGCGCCGCAAGGGCAACACCGGTGAGACCCTGCTGAAGCTGCTGGAATCGCGTCTGGACAACGTCGTCTACCGCATGGGCTTCGGCTCGACCCGCGCCGAAGCACGTCAGCTGGTCAGCCACAAAGCGCTGACCGTGAACGGCAACGTCGTGAACATCGCTTCGTACCAGGTCAAGACCGGCGACGTCATCGCCGTCCGCGAAAAGGCCAAGAAGCAGACCCGTATCGTCGAAGCGCTGTCGCTGGCCGAGCAGGTTGGTTTCCCGAGCTGGGTGTCGGTCGATGCCAAGAAAATGGAAGCAACCTTCCGCGCCTATCCGGAGCGTAACGAGATCGCTGCCGACGTCAACGAAGCGCTGATCGTCGAACTGTACTCGCGTTAATCGACTTTGGCGCGGTCATCCCGCGCCGAAGTCGTCCCCGCGAAAGCGGGGATCCATGCTGAGCTGGCTAAAGCCGACTGTGTATGGGTTCCCGCTTCCGCGGGAAGTCGTGTCCGGCAGTGCCGGACAC
>NZ_JBKYMO010000117.1:0-13370 GCF_047302915.1 Massilia sp. CT11-108
GCTGAACGCGGTGTCGGCCCTCGTCGCGGCCGGCGCCCCCCGCGCCGCGCACCGCATGCGCGAACCGGCGCGCCGCGACGCCTGGCTCGCGGGCATCGTGCACGACCAGTCCCTCAAGACGGCGCGTCTGATGACGGTCACGGAACTGCTCGTCGACGACCACAAGCCGGAAGGCGCGCTGGAAGCCGTCGCGGAACTGAACGCCAGCGGCCAGCGCCATATCCACGCGCTGCAATGGGCCATGAAGGCCAACCAGCAGGCCCGCAACTGGCCTGAGGTGCTGCGTCTGGTGCGCATCCTCGACAAGCGCAACGCCTTGCACCCCGCGCTGTCCGCGCGCCTGCGCGAACTGGCCTACGACGCGCTGCTGTCCGAAGGCGGCCACGACGCCGAATCGATCCGCCGCGTGTGGGCCGGCGTCCCCGCCGGCGACCGGGTGAAACCGGCCATCGCGGCGCGTGCCGCGGCTGCCCTGAATGCGCGCGGCCTGCACGACGACGCCCGCGGCATCGTCGAGGATGCACTGAAAGCCGGCTGGGACGAGCGCGTCGTGCGCGCCTACCGCGAGGCGGCCGGTCCGGAAGGTTCGGCCACGCTGCTGGCGCAGATCGAAAATTGCGAAACCTGGCTGCGCGCCCATCCGAACGATCCGGAACTGGAACTGACGCTGGGTTCCCTGTGCCTGCGCCAGAAACTGTGGGGCAAGGCCCAGCGCTACCTGGAGCAGGCGCTGTCCGACGCCACCGAGCCGCACATGGTGCGCGAAGCCCACCTGAAACTGGCGCAGCTGCACGAGGCGCTGGGCCAGCGCGAAGAGGCCGACAGGCATTACCGGTTGTGCGCGCTGGCGACGGTGCTGTGACCGTCACGCGCGGTGTGCGTCCCGCTTGCCGCGCACGATGATCACGGCCATGTGGCCCGGCGTGCCGATGCTGTTCGCGACCGGGACGGCCGGCATTGCCCGGGCATCCGGCAGGCGGTCGATGACGGTCGATCCGGCGCCGGCGATGGCCAGCGTCGCGATGAAGATGGCTTCCATGTGTTTCTGGATGTTCATGTCGCTCCCCTCGGATTGGTGACGCGGGCGGCTGCCCCGTCGACGACCATCCAGCAGGAGGCGTGCCATCCGGCGATCGGGGGATTCCCGTGGCAAAAGAGGCCTGCCGAGTCGGGACCCCGCCAACACTGTGCTGCCGTGTGTGGGGGCCGGACCAACAGACTGCCTGTTGCGGCGGGCATTTCGGTGCTTACGCAACCTTGTGCAGCGCACAAGCCCAAGGCGATTCGTTATAATCGACCTTTTATTGTTTCCCCAGCAACCAAGGACTATCCATGAGCCTGAATAACGTCAACGCCGGCCGCGATGTGCCGAACGACTTCAACGTCGTCATCGAAATCCCGATGAACGCCGACCCGATCAAGTACGAAGTGGACAAGGAATCCGGCGCGATCTTCGTCGACCGCTTCATGGGTACCGCCATGCACTACCCGTGCAACTACGGCTACATCCCGAACACGATCGCCGACGACGGCGACCCGTGCGACGTGCTGGTCATCACCCCGTTCGCGCTGATCCCGGGCGTCGTCGTGCGTTGCCGCGCACTGGGCGTGCTGAAGATGACGGACGAAGCCGGCGGCGACTCGAAGATCCTGGCCGTGCCGGTCGAAAAAATCCTGCCGGTCTACGCGCACCTGCAAAAGGTCGAAGACGTCCAGGAATTGACCCTGCGCCAGATCCAGCACTTCTTCGAGCACTACAAGGACCTGGAAAAGGGCAAGTGGGTCAAGGTCGAAGGCTGGGAAGGCCCGGACGCGGCAAAGGAAGAGATCCTCGCCGGCGTGAAGAACCACGAGTCGAAGGGCGCATAATTCCCGCCCCTCCGGATGCAAGGGCCGCCACCCTGGGGTGAGCGGCCCTTTGTCGTTTACGTCACCACCCGATGTCGCGCAGCAGCGGGTACGTCAGGTCGCGCGGCGGCGTCACTTCGTGCGTCAGGTCGGTGTTGATCGCCGGTTCCATCAACTGGTTCGGCTTGGCCTCCGTCGTGTAGTGCGACACGGTCGAGCCCGGCGAGTACGCGGTCGGCGTGTACATCAGGATGCGGCCCGCGCTGTCCGTGCCGGCCAGGCGCGTCGTGTCGAGCCCCAGGCCGGCCAAGACGCCCGATTGCGTGCGCGAGCGGCGCTCCAGCGCCGCCTTCAGCCGGATGCCGTCGGCCTGCGTGATGCGCACGGACGGAATCGTGATGCTGGCGTCGTTGCCGCTCATGCCGCCGACGTCGCCCGGCTGGTTGTCCGCCACGACCATGCCCAGCGCACCCGCCGCCTGCACGTTGCGCGCCTTGGTGACGAAGTCGCACGTGCCGCGGTCCACGAGGGCGATGTTGCCGCGCACGGCGAGGCGGTTCACCGCATTCAGCGGATCGCAGGCGAGGCCCGTGCCGGTGGACTGGTCGACGACGGGCATCAGCTGGCCGGCGACGGGCGGATTGGACAGCGGCGGGCCGAACGACGCATCGCCCACTGCATAGTTGCCCGCGGCGGTGCCGGCGGCGGCGCCGCTGACGGCCAGGTTCGAGACCGGGTCCAGCACCTGCGGCACGGCGGCCGTCACGATGGGCCCGTTCCAGGACAGTCCGCGCCACGACACGGCCGACTGGGCGCGTTCGGCGTCCGTCATTTCCACCCACAGCTTGCCCGTGCGGTTGTTCAGCAGGTAGTAATCCCAGATCGACGGGATGCCCTGGATCTCGGCGCCCGTCTCGTCGTCGGTGAACGTCTGGAAGCCGAGGCCGTGCGCGAATTCGTGCAGCAGCACCGTGACGAGGTCGATCTGGCTGCCGAACTGGTCGTCGAGGCCGAGGTAGAAGCCGGAGCCGGGCAGGCAGTCGGGGAACAGCCCGAGGCGCGAGTTGAAGCGGGCGATGATGTGCGGCTCGCCCGGCGTCGCAACGTCCTGGCCCGCCAGCTTGCTGGCCAGGGCGCTCGGATACCACGTCGACGTGCGCGGCGCGCCGGGGAAGTCGGACCAGACCTCGTTGGCGCCGGCCGCGCCGAGGACGGCACTCGTGGCCGTGCACGACAGCGGCTCGAACGACGCGCCGATGCGGATCGGCACGCTGCTCGTGAGCGTCGCGCCCCAGATGTCGGCCGCGCGCCGGAATGCGTTCAGGCGCTGCTCGCCAAGCGTCGTGCCGGTATTGCCGCCGACGGGCGCGACCGGGGTGGCGTCGTTGAATCCGACGCCGGGCGCGTTCAGGTTGACGATCACGATGGTGGCCGCGGCCTGGGCCGAGGCGGCCGCGCCAAAGGTGAATGCACAGGCGGCAGCGATGCCGGCGAGGGCGCCCAGGGCCCGTTGCAGGCGCGACGATTCAACGGCTTTCATGCTTCGGCTCCCCGTGGATGTGGTCCGGGTTGTGGTCCAGTGTCCGGCCCTGCACGCATTCGCTCGTCAGCTTGCCGTCGGGACCGCGCGTGACGACTTCGTAGACCATGCTTTTCTCGCCGAGGCGCACGCCGCGCGAGCCGTCGCGGCGGCTCATCGTACCTTGCGCGCGGGGTGCGGCGAGGCCGGCGGTGGCCGGTGCCCTGGCGCGCAGCTCCTTCAGCTCGTCGGCCGTCGGCGCGCGCAACTGGCCGGTCTGCGGATCGCGCACGACGACCATGCCTTCCTGGCCCGCAGCCCTGGCGTGCATCGAAAAGGCGGCCAGCACGCACAGGGCGGCCAGCGTGCCGATGGTGAGCAGTTTTTCCTTGGACATGGCTTCCTCCGGTTCAAAGGCGTGACTGGCGGCGCAGCAGGGTGATCATGCCCAGGCCCAACGCCAGCATCGTCCAGTGCGCGGGCTCCGGCACCGCCGTCACTACCGAGACCGTATCGAGGCCGACATAGTTCAGGGTATCGGCCGGTCCCAGGTAGCGGAATGCGAAGCGGCCGTTGCCGCTGTTCGCGATGGTCGCCGTGAACTGCTGCCAGTCCGTCGGATAGCCGGCCGTGCCGCCGATCGTCGTCAGCAGCGTCGTGAAGTCGGCCATGTCGGTGCCCGTGCCCGCCGCGTAACGCACTTCGAGCAGGTCGTTGAAGCCGGGCAGGGCATCGTGCCGCGTGTAAAAGCTCAGCACCGTGGTGCCGGACAGGTCGAGCACCGGCGTGATCAGCCAGTTGTCGACGCTGCCGTTGCCGTTCGCGGCGCTGAGGAAGTTGGCGGCCGCATAGGCATCGGGCGCGCCGGACTGGGCGGGGAACAGCGCCGGGTTGCCCTGGAACCACGCGCTGCCGGCCGGCACGCTGTGGTTCACCTGGGCCCATCCGGCGAGGCCCGCCACGTCGTC
Organism: Massilia sp. CT11-108; assembly: GCF_047302915.1. Taxonomy (NCBI): domain Bacteria; kingdom Pseudomonadati; phylum Pseudomonadota; class Betaproteobacteria; order Burkholderiales; family Oxalobacteraceae; genus Massilia; species Massilia sp. CT11-108. The sequence continues at coordinate 4,336 of NZ_JBKYMO010000117.1, forward strand.
GAATCCTTCGCTGAGCACTTCGACCCCGGCCGCCCGCGCGGTCGACGCGCCCAATGCGGCCAGCGACAGCGCGGCTGTCGCGAACAAGGTTTTTACGGGTTTCATGGACGCCCTTTCATGTCATATGAATGGGCTCATCTTATGAGTCGGATGATGACGATCCTTGATTTTCAGCTAACGAACGGCGTGGACAAAGCTGAGGTATCGATGGGCGGGCCGCGACGGGCCGCGCGACGGGACAGGAGGGCAAGGCTGCCCTCCGGCGGATGGGATCAGCGTGCGAAGCGGCGCAGCCGCAGCTTGCCGACGATGCCGATCGGGAAGAAGTAGATGGAGAGGATGAACAGCACGCCGAGCCACAGCATCCAGCGGTCCGGATGCAGCGCGGCGGCCAGCAGCGGGACGCCGGACAGCATCCCGGAGGCCTGGCCCATCAGGGTCTTGAGATAGTTCTGCGCGAGGATGAACAGCGTGGCGCCCACGACCGCGCCATACATCGTGCCCATGCCGCCGATGACGACGATGAGCAGGATGTCCGTCATCACTTCGAAGCCGAGGCTCGTCTTGGGCCCGACGTAGCGCAGCCACAGGGCCATCAGCGCGCCGGCCAGCGCGGCCACGACGGCGCCCAGCACATTGGCCCAGATGCGGTAGACGACGGTGCGGTAGCCGAGCGCCTCGGCGCGGAACTCGTTCTCGCGGATCGCCTGCAGCACGCGGCCGAACGGCGAGTTCACGAGCCGCAGCAGGAACAGGAACAGCACGAGGCAACCCGCGAACACGACGTAATAGGTGACCAGCTTGCCGTCGACGCTGCGCCCGAACACCTCGTTCTCCATCAGCGTGAAGCCAGGCGACAGGACTTCCGGCACGCTGAACGTGCGGCCATCCTCGCCGCCGGTGAAGTCCGACAGCTGCGACGCGAGCACGGAGAACGACGACGCGACGGCCAGGGTGATCATCGCGTAGAAGATGGCGCGCACGCGCAGGGCGAACAGGCCGATGACGAACGCAAGGACCACGGTCAGCGCGAGCGCGGCGACGATGCCCGTGACGATGGCGCCCCAGGTCGGCTCGTCCACGCTGGCCAGTGCGATGCCGACGCCGTACGCGCCGATGCCGTAGAACATCGTGTGGGCGAACGAGACGATGCCGGTATAGCCGAGCAACAGGTCGTACGACGCGACGAGCACGATGTAGACGCAGATCGTGGCCGCCGTGTTCAGCGGGCGCGCGCCGGAAAAGAGGAACGGCGCGAACAGCAGGCCGAGCAGGATGACGACGAGGAGGGCGGTCAGCGCGCGGCTGCGCGGCAGGTCGCCGGAGAGAAGCTGGGTCAGCATGTCAATGACGTCCTTTCGAGTACAGGCCGGCCGGGCGCCACAGGAGGACGGCGATCATCAGCACGATGTTCGAGACGAGCGCCACCTTCGGCGCGAGGAAGCCGGCGTAGTTGGCGACGAGCGCGATCAGCAGGGAGCCGATGAAGCAGCCGCCGACGGACCCCAGGCCGCCGATGATGATGACGATGAACGTCAGCACCATGATCTCGCTGCCCATGTGCGCCACGAGCGTTTCCTTGTACAGGCCCCACATGACGCCGCCGAGGCCCGCCAGCGCGGAGCCGGCCGCGAATACGCCCACGAACAGGCGGCGGATGCGGTAGCCCAGCGCCTCGACCATCTCGCCGTTCTCGACGCCGGCGCGGATCAGCAGGCCGATCCTGGTGCGGTTCAGGGTGACGAACATCGCGGCGAACACGACGAGGCCGACGACGACCGCCAGCAGCCGGTATTTCTCGATCGCGGCCTCGCCCAGGAACACGGCGCCGCGCAGGGCGGCCGGCAGCGGCAGGGCGATCTGTTCGGAACCCCAGATCACGTTGATGAGCTGTTCGGACACGATCATGCCGCCCATCGTGATCAGGATCTGTTTCAGGTGCTGGCCGTAGACGGGCATGATGACGACCCGTTCGAACGCCCAGCCGAGCAGCGCCGTCACGACCATCGCGAGGAGGACCGCGAGGCCCAGCACGCCGAGGTTGGCGAGCAGCGAATCCATCTGGAGCCAGCCGCGCATCGGCAGCAGCACGAACGTCGCGGTGAATGCGCCGACGGAGACGAAGGCGCCGTGGCCGAAGTTCAGCACGCTCATCAGGCCGAACACCAGCGTGAGGCCGCTGGCCATAATGAAGATCATCATGCCCATCGCGAGCCCGGCCACCGTCAGGGTGACCCAGGTCGGCAGGCTCATGAAGGGCAGCGCCGCCAGCACGACGGCCGGCACGAGCAGCAGCGGGGCGAGGTCGCGCCGTGCCGCCGGCAGCGGGGCGTCCGCCTGCTGCGCAATAGGTAAGGTTGCACTCATCGTTGTCCTATTGGTGGGAGTCGAGCGACAGGCCCAGCAGGCGCTGCTGCAAGGTCTCGTCGTGCGCCAGGTCGTGCATTAGCCCCGCGTGGACGACATGGCCGTCGTCCATCACGCTCACGCTGTCGCCCAGGGTGCGCACGAAGTTGAAATTCTGTTCGACGAGCAGGATGGTCGTGCTCGTGTCCTTGAGGTCGCGGAATGCCGCCATCAGGCTTTGCACGATCGCGGGTGCGAGGCCCTTGGTCGGCTCGTCCACGAGCAGGAGCTTCTTCGGCTCGACGATCGCGCGGGCGATGGCCACCATCTGCTTCTGGCCGCCCGACAGATTGCCCGCCGGGTAGTTCCAGAATTTCTTCAGCGCGGGGAAGAAGCCGCAGATCCAGTCCACGCGCGCCGCGTCCAGCGGGCCGTTGCGCGCGGCGAGATACAGGTTCTCGCGCACCGTCAGTTCGGAAAACACGGCCATGCTTTCCGGGACGTAGGCGATGCCGGCGCGGGCGATGTCGGGTGTGGACAGCTTCGTGATGTCGCGGCCGTCGAACGTGATCGTCCCGCGGCTGGCCTTCCACAGGCCCATGATGGTGCGCAAGGTCGTCGTCTTGCCGGCGCCGTTGCGGCCCAGCAGCACGGCCAGGCCGCCGCGCGGGACGACGAGGTCGACGCCCTGCAGGATGTGGTACTGGCCGATGTGGGTGTGGACGCCGGACAGCGTGAGGATGGGTTCGGTCATGGGCAGTTTCGTTCTCAGCGTGTCAGGCGGGTTCGGGGGTGCCAAGATAGGCCTCCTGCACGATTTTCGATTGCATCACCTCGGCCGGCTGGCCATCCGCCACCAGGGTGCCGTTGTGCAGCACGATGATGCGGTCCGCGAGCGCACGCACGACGTCCATCTTGTGTTCGACGAGCAGGACGGTCCGGTTGCGCTCGGCCTTGACCTGGTGGATCAGGTCGAGCACGACCGGCACCTCGTCCACGCTCATGCCGGCCGTGGGTTCGTCGAACATCAGGATGGACGGTTCCAGCGCCAGCAGGATCGCCACCTCCAGCTTGCGCTGGTCGCCGTGCGACAGCGTGCCGACGAGAGAGGCGCGCTTGCCGCTCATCGACACGCGCTCGAGGTAGTGTTCGGCGCGCTGGATGACTTCCTTGTGGCCGAACCACAGCGACAGCATGCTCATGCCGATGCCGGCGCGGCTTTGCACCGCGAGCCGCACGTTCTCCAGCACCGTCAAATGCGGGAACAGGTTCGTCAGCTGGAACGCGCGCCCGACGCCCAGGCGCGTGCGGCGCGCGGGCCCAAGCCGCGTGACGTCCTGGCCGCCCACGAACACGCTGCCGGACGTCGCGGGCAACTGGCCCGAGACCAGGTTGAAGTACGTCGTCTTGCCGGCGCCGTTCGGGCCCACGATCACGGTCAGCGTGCCCGGATAAAACTCGGCCGTCACCGCGTTGACGGCCACGTGGCCGCCGAAGCGGATGGTCAAATCGCGCGTGGCGAGCGAAGGCGCGGCCATGTCAGCGTTTGTTCCGCACGGGCAGCGGCAGCTCGCTGGCCGGGATTTCGCGCACCAGTTCCAGCAGGTCCCATTCGTTCTTCTGGTCCTTCTTGATGCGGAAGTGGTACATCGGCTGCAGCGCCTGGTGGTCTTCCTTGCGGAAGGTCATCGTGCCCTTCGGCGTCTCGAACGACATGCCTTCCATCGCCGCCGCCATCTGGTCGCCGTTCCCGGACGGGACTTTCTGCAGCGCCGCGACGACGGCCGCCGCCGCCGCCATGCCGCCTGCCGTGAACATGTCGGGCGGCACCTTGTAGCGCTTCGTGTGCTCGGCCACGAGCCAGTCGTTCATCTTGTTCTTCGGGAAGCCGTAGTAGTAATTGATGGTGCCTTCCGTGCCGGCATAGGCCTTCCACGTCTTCATCACGGGCAGGATGTTGCCGCCCGGGGCCAGCGAGATGCCGTAGCGTTCCGGCTTCATGTCCGCGATCTTGTTCATCGGGTTCGGGCCGGCCCAGACGATCGCCAGTACGCGCGGCTGCGGCTTGTCCTTCAGCGCGTCGAACAGGCGCTGCGTGGGCGCGGTGAAGTCCGTCGCGGCGGCCGGCGCGTATTCCTCGTGCACGACGTTCGCCTTGCTGCCCGTGGCGGCCAGTGCTTCCTTGCCGGCCTTGATGGCGTCGCGGCCGAACGCGTAATCCTGCGCGAGGAATGCGACGCTGCCGTTCTTCAGCGTCGACGCGGCGGCCAGCGCATCCTGCATCGAATTGCGCGCGGTGCGGAAGATGTACTTGTTCCACTTGGCGCCCGTGATCTCGTCGGCCACGGCCGGCTCGACGATCAGCACCTTCCTGTATTCCTTCGCGACGGGCAGCATTGCGAGCGCGGCGCCGGACGACGTCGTGCCGACGGCGATGTCGGCCTTGTCGTCGCCATAGGCTTCCGCCAGCAGCGTGCGCGAGAGGTCGGGCTTGCCCTGGTCGTCCTTGACGATCACCTTCAGCTTGCGGCCGTTGATTTCCATCTTGCCGCCCGTGAGGTATTCGAGGCCCAGCATGAAGCCGGTCTCCGTTTCCCTCGCATAGGATTCCAGCTGGCCCGTCTTGCCGGCGATGAGGGCGACTTTCAGGTCGGGAGCGGCGAGCGCGGAAGCTGTCGCCGTCATGGCGAAGGCGGCGAACAGGGCGAAGGGCAGGGGTTTTACGTATTTCATCTCGTCTCCTTGAGATGGTGGGCACGGGGTGCCCACCCTACTTTTTAGGGTACTTGGGCCAGGAAATGCAGGATCGCATCGAGTGCGACGGGTTCCGTCAGCATCGGCGCATGGCCCACGTTCGGGACTTCGACGCAGGCCATCGTCGGCGCCGCGCGCCGCATCCATGCGGCCTGGCGTTCTTCGAGCAGGTCCGACAGCGTGCCGCGCACGAGCAATACGGGGCGTTCCTGCGTGAGCTTGCGGAACGCCATCCGCAGCGGCAGCGACGTCGGCCTGAGTTTACCGGTTTGCAGCGCGATCGCAATATTCGGGTCGTAGCGTGGCGCCAGCCGGCCGGCGGCGTCCGGGGCGAAGGCGCGGCGCGCCCATTTGTCCCAGTCGGCATCGACGTTGTCCGGGAAGGCGCACGCGTTGATGGCGCGGACGTAGCCGGCGGCGGCGGGCCACGAATCCACCGCAGCCGTCCGGCCCGCGTAGCCGGCGATGCGTGCCAGGCCTTTTTCCGAGATCACGGGGCCGATGTCGTTGATCACGGCGGCGGCGATCAGGTCGATGTGCTTCGCGGCCAGGGTCATCGTGATCAGGCCGCCCATCGACGTGCCGACGAACACGGCGCGCGGGATGTGCTGGTTCGCCATGAACCGGGCGACGTCCCCGGCGTACACGCTCGGCGTGTAGTTGTCGGGATTCGGATCGCGCTGCGACTCGCCGCGGCCGCGCATGTCGAGCGCCAGCACGCGCCGGCCCTGGCGCGCGACGATCGGTGCGAACTCGTCGAAGTCGGATGCGTTGCGCGTCAGTCCGTGGATGCAGATCACGGGCAGGCGCCCCGTCGCGCCGGCGTCCGCGGGGTAGTCCCGCGCATGCAGCGCGAGGCCGTCGTTGCTCGTATAGCGGATGGAGGTGTAGTTGGCCACGCTGGCGATATCCTGTCGTTCGATGTTCGGTAGTGCGGCGGATGCCGGTGTGGGGCGCGTGGCCGGGCGGGCCGGCCACGCGGTGGGGCGGGTCAGAAGCGGTACTCGATCGTCCCCTGCACGGTGCGCGGCGCACCGTAGAAGGCCGTCAGCGTGCCTTCGTTGCCCAGGGTCGGGAACAAATAGCCCGCCGTCTTGTAGTGCACGTCCGACAGGTTCTTGCCGTGCAGGCCGGCGCGGATCTTGCCGTCGGCGCGGGTCCAGACGATGCTGGCATCGTACAGCTTGTACGCGTCCTGGTCGATCACGGACGGCGTCTCGAACTGGTACGTCTGGCCGCGGTACGACGCGCTGCCGATCAGCGACAGGCGGCCGTTGTAGCCCGCCAGCGGCATCGGCACCTCGTAGGTGGCGCGCAGGTTCGCCGAGTTGCGCGGCGTATTCTGGAAGTGGCGCTGGTCGGCCACGTTCACACCCGCCACGATGTACTCGTTATATTTGGCGTCGATGTAGCTGTACATGCCGGACAGCGAGAATTCCTTCGTCAGATGGGCCACGGCCTCGAATTCGAAGCCCTTGATCTTGGCCTTGCCGGCGTTGGTCGTGAGGCCCGCGAAGCTGTCGTCCTTGCCGTCGCCGTTCGTGTCGATGGCCACCGAGCCCGGGATCTGCACGTCCTTGTAGTCGCTGTAGAACACGGCCGTGTTGGTCGTGATGCGGCCGCCGTTGAACGAGGATTTCAGGCCCAGCTCATAGGTGCCGATCGTCTCGGGCTTGTAGCCGGCGCGGGCCTGCGCCAGCGAGATCTTCGTGCCGACCACGTTCGTGCGAGGATCGAAGCCGCCGCCCTTGAAACCCTTCGAATACGACGCGTACACGTTCTGCGACGGCGTCGCCTTCCAGCTCAGGGCGATGCGCGGCGTGAACTTCTTGTCCTCGCGCGACAGGTCGCGCAGGTCGGTGTCGGTGCGGAACAGGATCGCGCCCGGGTTGCCCATCTCCGGCGTGCCTTTCATGCCCAGGTAGATCTGGCGGTAGATGTCGGCGTCGCGCTTGTCCACCGTGTAGCGGCCGCCCAGCGACAGCTGCAGCGCGTCGGTCAGGTTGTAGCTGCCGTCGGCGTATGCGGCCCAGGCCTTCGTGTCGATGCTGCCGCTCGTGAAGGTGCTGGTCGGGACGGCGCCGGCGAGGATCGTGTCGAACTTGTTGTACGCGTTCGCGTCGATGTAGTAGACGCCGGCCACGCCCTGGATCTTCGGACCCGTGTAGGTCAGGTTGAATTCCTGGCTGAACTGGCGGTTCGTGTACAGCGCCGGCACTTCCATGTCGACGACGGGCAGGGAATCGAAGTCGATCGGCGCCCACGATTTATCCTGGCGCTGCGCGGTGATCGACTTGAACGTCAGCTCGGGCGACACGTTCCACTCGACGGTGGCGGCGACGCCGTGCTGGCGCACCGACTGCTTGTGGCCGAGGGCCGTCAGCATCTCCGCATTCGTGTCGTACACGTTCGACAGGATCGGGGCGCCGCTCGTGCGGCCGACGATGAGGCGGTGGCCGTTCTTCGGATGCGAGTCGTCCTGCGTGATGTCGCCGGCGAGGCGGATGAACAGGTCGGGCGTCGGCGTCCATTCGGCCGACAGGCGCGCGGCTTTCAGGTCCTTGTCGTAGTTCGGCGAGCCGTCGAACAGGTTCGTGCCGTAGCCGCCGTGCTTGAAGCGCGCGACCGTGCCGCCCACGCGCAGCTGCTCGTTGACGGGCGTGCTGGCCGTGATGACCGCGTCGCGCTCCTGGTAGTTGCCCAGGGTGCCGCGCAGGCGCACGTCCGTCTGCGGGGCCAGCTTGCGGGTGACGTACTTGACGGCGCCGCCGATGGTGTTGCGGCCGTACAGCGTGCCCTGCGGGCCGCGCAGCACCTCGATGCGCTCGACGTCGTAGATGTCGGCCACGGCGCCCTGCGGACGGGCGAGATAGACGTCGTCCAGGTAGATGCCGACGCCGGATTCGAAGCCGGCCAGCGGGTCGGCCTGGCCCACGCCGCGGATGAACGCGGTCAGCGTCGAGTTGGTGGCGCGCGACGCCTTCAGGGTGGTGTTCGGCAGCGCCGTCGCCAGGGCGACGACGTCGGGGACGGCCTGCTTCGACAGCTGGTCGGCGCTGAACGCAGTAACGGACACCGGGACATCCTGCAGCGTTTCCTCGCGACGGCGCGCGGTGACGACGACTTTCTCGATCGTGCCTTCCGGTGCAGTGACGACACTGCCGGCGGCACCGCTGGCGGCACCCGTATCCTGGGCGTGCGCGGCGCCGGCGGCACCGCCGGACAGGACGAGCAGGGCGGCAGCCGAGCGCTGGATCAGCTGCTGTTTCTTCTTGCTAAGACGCATTGAGGTCTCCTGATTTTGTTGTGGTGTCATGCGTTCAGTCTTCGCATGCATCACAGTGTGCCTCGGATGAATTTGGCTGAAAAGACAACGCCGCGCCCACAGGGTGTGCATTTATGCACAACGCCGCGGGACGTCCCGTGAGGGGCGGCGCCAGAGGGCGCGGCGTGTCGCGACGTCCGGAAAGCGGGTTTGCTGTGCATACGCAAGCGCTGTTCCGAAAACGTTGCAGCGGCAATGTGCACTGGTGCACAATATGTCACCTTGATATCAAACAACGGTTCCCGAAAAAGCCGCAGCGAATGGCGATCCCATGCGTGGCGGGTCGGAGAATGGGGGAGACAGACATGCACAGCCTGCCGGAATGGACGGACCTGCGGTTTTTCCTGGAGCTGGCGCGCGCCGGCACCCTGTCCGGGGCGTCGCGCCGCCTGGACGTGGAGCACACGACGGTGGCGCGCCGCATCGACCGCCTCGAGCAGCAACTGGGCACCACGCTGTTCGACCGTTCGCGCGAGGGCTACGAGCTGACGGAGATGGGCCAGGCGCTGCTGCCGCACGCCGAAGCGATGGAAGGCGCGGCGTGAATCCGAGCTCGTTCAGGTACGACAGTTCGCGACTCGCGAGGCGGTCCTGCACGTAGTCGACGAAG
>NZ_JBKYMO010000118.1:0-13349 GCF_047302915.1 Massilia sp. CT11-108
GCGAGATCCCGCGCGGCACGCAGCTCGCAACGCGCCCCGTGCGCGCGATCGAGCACGATGGGAACGGGCGCAGGTAGTGCGGGTACAGGACGTCGAGCAGCGCTTCGGTGAATTCGGGGTAGTCGTCGTCGAGGCGCTTGGCGATGCGGGAATTCAGCAGCGCGAACGATTCGATCATGCGTTCGATGTGCGGGTCTTCGCACACTTCGCCGCCGATGAGCAGCTTGCCGGCGATCCTGGGGTAGCGCTCGGAGAATTCGCGCGAATGGCGGCGCAGGAAACCGAGCTCCTGCTCGTAATACGGTAATAACTGGTCCAACTCAGGCTCCCGGCGCCGCCGCACGGCGGGCCTTGCTGATGGTGTAATGCTGGCTGGAGGGCTGCAGCACGGCGTCGAAGTTCACCGGCTCGTGCGCCGCGCTCACGACCATCAGCGCGGTGATCGAAAAATTCAGGCGGTTCACGGCATCGTCGCGCAGTTCGAGGCGGGCCTGCACGTTGCGCAGGCGCGGTTCGTGGCGCGCGATCGCCGCTTCCAGGCTACGGCAGATGAAGGCGCGATCGTCGGTGCTCGACAGCGACAGGCCCGCGAAATCGTGCAGGCCGTACGCGACGATGGAACGCGCGCATTCGGGAAAGCGCCGGAATGCCTCTTCCGGCATCACGGCGCGGGTATTCAGCAGCGCCTCCAGGTCGCGCGCCACCGAATCCTTCATTTCCTCGAGCGAGACGCGCGGCACGGTGCCCGTCTGGGCCTGGCCGGGACGGTCGATCAGGCGATCGAACAACCCCGGCATGAATCCTTTGGCGGACATCGTGCCGGCGCGCTATCAGGCCGCGATCTTGTTGGCCGACAGGTCCCAGCCGCCCGACGTGTTACCGCCCGTGCCGCCGTTGACCTTCTGCTGGGTGTACTTCCATTTCACCTTGGAGTACTTGATCGACACGTCTTCGGTCAGGATGTTGCCCTGCTCGACGGACGGCGAGACGCTGGAGATCAGGACGTTTTCCAGTTCGATCTCGAAGTACTTGACGCGCTCGCCCTGGCCGTCCGCACGCAGGAACTCGAACTTCGCTTTCGGGATGGTCTTGCCCGACGAGCAGGTCTGCAGCAGGATCGGGGTGGCCAGGTCGGCCAGCTTCGAGACGACGATGTCCTTGTGCTCGGTGCGCTCGGCGGTGTGGCCGCCGCCGGTCGACGCGGTGGCCGATTTCGGTTGCAGGACTTCCCACTGGACGCTCTTGACTTCGATCCAGTCCTTGTGTGCGGTGTCGGCGGATTCGCCTTTGATACCGTCGATTTGCAGGTAGACGTCGATTGCCATGTTGTGTTTTTCCTTTCAGTTCAGTTGATACGGGGGGACTACAAAGTTGATCAGGTGGCCGATGCCGGCAGTTCCGCGACGAGGCGCAGCGATACGGACAGTTCGTCGAGCTGGAAGTGCGGACGCAGGAACGAGACGGCCCGGTAGACGCCCGGACGGCCCGGCACTTCCTGCACCTGAACGCTCGCTTCGCGCAGCGGGAACTGCGCCTTCTGTTCCTGGCTCGCGTTGTCGTCGAGCAGGACGTACTGCGTGAGCCAGCGGTTCAGGAAGTCCTCGACGTTGGCCGCGGCGGCGAAGCTGCCGATCTTGTCGCGCATCATGGCCTTCATGTAGTGGGCGATGCGCGAGACGGCGAAGATGTATTGCAGCTGGGCCGACAGCACGGCATTCGCGTTGGCGGCGTCGCTCGCGTACTTGCGCGCCTTCTGCGCCGACTGCGCGCCGAAGAAGGCCGCGTAGTCCGTGTTCTTGCAATGCACGAGCGAGATGAAACCGAGGTCCGACAGCTCTTTTTCGCGGCGGTCGGTAATGGCGATCTCGGTCGGGCATTTCAGCGCGATCTCGCCTTCATCCGTCTTGAACGTGTGGGTCGGCAGGTTTTCCACGAGGCCGCCGCCTTCCACGCCGCGGATCGCCGCGCACCAGCCGTAGTCCTCGAACGCGCCCGTCAGCTTGGTGCCGAACGCGTAGGCCGCGTTGCACCACAGGTATTTGTGGTGGTCGGTGCCGTCCACGTCCTCGACGTAGTTGAAGCCTTCGGTGGTGGCGCCGTCGGCCGGGTTGTACGGCAGGCGGCCGAGGAAGCGCGGCAAGGTGAGGCCCACGTAGCGCGCGTCTTCCGATTCGCGGAACGCCTTCCATTTCGCGTATTCGACGGTGTCGAAGATCTTCGACAGGTCGCGCGGCTTGCCGAGATCCGAATAGCTTTCGAGGCCGAACAGCTCGGGCGACGCGGCCGTGATGAACGGCGCGTGCGCGGCCGCCGCCACGTGCGACATCTGCTCGATGAAGTACATGTCTTCCGGCTGGCGGGTGATCTCGAAGTCGCCCAGCAGCGCCCCGAACGGCGCGCCGCCGAAGGTGCCGAATTCTTCTTCGTAAACCTTGCGGAACATGGTGCTCTGGTCGAACTCGATGGCGCTCTGGAAGTCCTTCACCAGTTCGCGCTTGGTCGCGTTGAGCATCTTGACCTTCAGGTTCGGGCCCGTCGCCGTGTTGTTGACGAGGTAGTTCAGGCCCGTCCAGCTGGATTCCAGCTTCTGGAATTCCGGCGCGTGCATCACCGCCGACAGCTGCGCGGAGATCAGGCGGTCCAGCTCCGCCACGCGGGCGTCGATGGTGGCGGCCAGGTTGTCGGACACGACCACCGTGCCGTCCATGACCTGGTTGACCAGTTCCGCGATCAGGTCGCGGGCGCGCGCATGTTCGGCGCTGGATTTCGCCACCTTGCTCTGCTCGACGATCTGGTCGAGCAGGTCGGCCTCGGGTGCGAGGGGAGTGTCGGCCGCGAGGGCCGCGTTCTGGAGTGCGGACATGATCACTCTTTCGTCGTCGGCTGGCCCAGCTTGGCCAGGGTTTCGGTGCTGTTCAACACGTCGTTGAGCAGGTCTTCGAGCTTGTCGTTACCGGCCAGCTTGTTGCGCAGGTCGGCCAGCTTCGTGCGGGCCTCGAGCAGCTTACGCAGCGGCTCGACCTGGTTCACGACAGCCTCGGGACGGAAGTCGTCCATCGAGCGGAACGTCAGGTCGACGGCGAACTGGCCGCCCTCGCCCGTGAGTTCGTTGTTCACGCGGTACGTGGCGCGGGGTTCGACGCCCTTCATGACTTCGTCGAAGTTGTCGCGGTCGATGCCGACGAAGCTGCGCTCCTTCAGGCGTTTTTGCGGGACTTCGGAATTCCCGCCGAAATCGCCGACGACGCCGACGACCAGCGGCAGCTCCTTGTTCTCGATCGCATCGCCGATCTCGACGTCGTACGTCATTTGCACGCGCGGCGGGCGGACTTTCTGCAGTTTTTTCTGCACACTGGAATTTCTGGACATGGGATTCCCCTGTGGTTGTTTCGGACGTTATTTCAGTGCGCCGAACGGATCGGCACCGGACGCGCCGGCGGCGACGGCGTGTTTCGCCTTCGGCCTGGCGCGGCCCTTCGCGGCGGCTTTCGCCGGCGGCGCGGCCTGCACGGGCGGCGGCACGAGGATCTGCTCGCCGAGGCTCTCGCGCAGCAGCTTGGCCAGGTCCTGCGACTCCGTCTTGATCGAGCCGGACAGGTTGTTCTGGCGGCTCAGGTCGGCCAGGGCGCGCGTCGACAGGCGCAGGCCGCTGATGGCGATGATGCTGTTCGCCAGGCGGTCGTTCGGATCGCGCACCAGCACTTCCTGGGCGCTGACGATCGCTTCGCCGTACTGGCCGGCGTCGTAGCGGGTCTGGGCGATGCTGGACCACGGCGCCTTGTCGGCCGGGTAGGCGGCGGCCGCCTCCTTCCACAGCGTGACCGCGTCTTCCTTGCGGCCGGCGGTGCTGGCCTCGGTGGCCTTGGCCAGCAGCTCGTCCATCGTGGGCACGGGCGGCTTCTCGGCCAGTTCCGGCTTCGTCGTCGCGCAAGCGGAAAGAAGGAGGGCGCAGGCGGCGGCGCCAACGAAACGGCTCAAGCGGCCAACGGGAAATGCAGGGGTCATGCGGGTCCTCGCAAAAGGGTGAACTAAGTGATGCCTTGGTATTAACTTTGTAAAACTTTTTTTATAGTATCAGAATTATATTATTGATCAACCTCAATTTTATTTACAATCGTACGCGGGTCAGTGACGAGTGAAATGCTCACCAATTTCCACTATTTCCCATTGATTTTCCTTGTAACCTGACGGCATCTGACGTTATGCCAAAGAAATATCACGAATTATCACAAAGAAAATTTGTGTCATAATCGTGCGCTAAATTTCCGTAAGAAATGTTACTGTTCTGCCATTTTCATTTTCAGCAGCGCCAGGGGATAACCAACGCATGAGCGGCAAAATCTTATGGGGCGAAGGACTGTTCCTCCGCCCCCAGCATTTCCAGCAACAGGACCAGTACCACGAGGATCGGCTGCACCGCACGGCGGGCCTGCTGCACCCGTATGCCTGGGGCGTCGTCGCGGTCCAGGTCGACCGCGACGCGCTGGCCAACGACGCGCTGCGCCTGCTCGAACTGTCGGTGCGTTTTCCCGACGGCGAGCTGTATTCCGCGCCGGGCGGCGACGACCTGCCGGACGCCGTCGACCTGAGCCAGCTGCCGCAATCCGTGCAGACGGTGACGTGGCACGCCGCCCTGCCCGGCTTCAAGCCATACGGCGCGAATTTCAGCGGGCACCGGACCGACGGCGACGGCACGCACACCGCGCGTTTCGCGCAGCTGGACCGCGACACGCCGGACCTGTACACGCAGGCCGCGAGCGCGCAGCTGACGTACCTGCGCAAGACGGTGCGCCTCGTGTCGGATGGGGAGCCGCTGGACGCCTACGTGCACGTGCCCGTGCTGCGGCTGCGCCGCGCGGCCACCGGCGGCTTCGAGCTCGATGGGTCGTTCGTGCCGCCCAGCCTGACGATCAGGAGCGCGCCGCTGCTGTTCCTGCAGCTGCGCCGGCTGCTGGATGCGCTGCAGGCGAAGGTCAGTGCGCTGTACGGCCACCACCGCGAACCGAGCCGGCACGTGATCGAATTCCGCTCGGGCGACATGTCGTCGTTCTGGCTGCTGCACACGGCCAGCACGGCGTGCGCGAACCTGTCGCACTACTTCCACAATCCGGCGCTGCATCCGGAACGGCTGTACGAACAACTGCTGTCGCTGGCGGGCAGCCTGATGACGTTCTCGAAGAGCTGGACCCTGGCCGACCTGCCGCCGTACCAGCACGCCGACCCCGGCCCCGCGTTCGCGACGCTGCACCAGATCATCCGCGAACTGCTCGACACCGTGATCTCGTCGCGCTACTTCGCCATCGCGCTGCGCGAAGTGAAACCGTCGTACTGGCATGGCATGCTGGACTCGGAAAAGATCGACGACAAGACGACGTTCTACCTGGCCGTGTCCGGCGACATGGCGGCCAGCGAACTGGTGGACGTGGTGCCGCTGCGGCTGAAGATCGGCGCGCCGGACGACGTGGAAAAATTCGTGCTGTCCGCGATGCCCGGCGTGCGCCTCGTGCACGCGCCGCAGGTGCCGGCCGCCGTGCCGGTGCGGCCGGACGCCGTCTACTTCGCCATCGAAGCGAAAGGCCAGATGTACGAGCGCATGCTGCAGGCGCAGTCGATCTCGATCTACGTCCCCGGCAGCATGGCGGACGTGAAGCCCGACCTCGTCGCCGTGACCTCCTGAACCCGAGAGACCTTCCATGACCACCGCAACCGCACCTTCCCTCATGGCCGCCGGCACCCCGCCGGCGCCGCAGACGCTGCTGGACCTGATGTACGACGGCTTCTACGCCCTGTTCATGCTCAAGAACGGCAACGGCCCGCAGGACGACGCCGCGTTCGCGCGCAAGATGACGCAATTCCTCGACGACTTCGGGCGCAACGCGCGCAAGCACAACGCGTCGCCGGACGACGTCGACGCCGCGAAATACGCGTTCTGCGCCGCGGTCGACGAGATCATCCTGCGCTCGCACTTCACGATCCGCGACGCGTGGGAGCGCCGCCCGCTGCAGCTGCAGCTGTTCGGCGACCAGCTCGCGGGCGAGCACTTCTTCGAACGCCTGGAACAGCTGCGCGCGCGCGGCAGCGCCCACGTGGAAGCGCTCGAAGTCTTCCACATGTGCCTCCTGCTCGGCTTCCAGGGCCGCTACATCCTGGAGGGGACGGAAAAGCTGAACTACCTGACGTCGCGCCTGGGCGACGAGATCGCGCACATGAAGGGCAAGCGCGGCGGCTTCGCGCCGCACGCGGAACGTCCCGACCAGATCCGCCACAAGCTGCGCAGCGACCTGCCGCTGTGGGTGCTGTACTCGGTGTTCGGCCTGATCTGCGTGCTGGGCTACGTGGGACTGCGCACGTCGCTCGGGCACACGAGCGAGGCGCGCATGAATGCGTACAGCGACGTCGTCAAGATGGCGCCGCGGGCGGCGAATCTGACAATCACGCTGCCTTGACATCGATATTTTTCACTCGTCTTCGATGCTGTCCCTTCAAGATCTTATAGCGCTTCGCCAGACCAATCGCATTCTCCGCCTGTCGTTTCCCCACGACGATGGCCCGTCGGCCCAATTGGTACCCCAGCGCCTTCATGCGAAGGAAGCCCTGTCGCGCGACTTCGAATATACGGTGGAGCTGCTGTCCGACGACGCGTCCCTGGCACTGAAAGACTTGATGGGCTGCCTGGTATGCGTCGAACTCGTGCGCGACGACGGATCGCTGCGCTATTTCAGCGGGCATGTATTCGCATTCCGTCTTGTACGCACCGATGGGGCAATTTCGTTTTATGAAGCCGTGCTGGCACCGTGGCTAGCGTACCTGAAGCTGCGTAAAGATAACCATCTTTTCCACGGTAAAACGCTACGCCAGCAAACGGAAGATGTCTTTGCCGATTACGGTGCCCTCCCATCATGGGACTTCCGCGTTGCAGGCGAAGATCCGCCGATGACCGATGCCTGTCAATTCGACGAGAGCGACCACAACTACCTCCACAGGCGCTGGGAAGCCGCCGGCTGGAGCTATTGGTACGAGCACGATGCGTCAGGACACAAACTAGTGCTCTGCGATGATACGACGGCCGTATCGCCAATTGACTTGGCGTCGGCAGTACCGTTCCAGCGTCATGGCGGGGCCATTGAGGAAGACGGCATCGGCGAATGGTCGCCCGCGCGCCGGCTTGTCGGTAGTGCAGCGGCCGTCACCGGATTCGACTTCAAAGACCCAGTGCCGAAGCACGCGCAGGTGCCCACACTCAACCAACAAGGCAACGTACAGCCCGTAGAATCGTACGAATACGCAGGCGCATACCCGTTCCCGGACCGCCTACACGCCGATCGCACCGCACGGCTGCGAATGGAAGAAGTCGAAGCTGGTGGCAAACAATTCACTGGCAAAGGAAATTGCCGACGACTGCAGCCAGGCCGCTGGTTCGAGTTGACTGGCCACTTCGACGACCTGCACGACAGCGACCGTAATATTTTTCTCGTCGTCGACGTCGTGCATGAAGCTTCAAATAACTACCTGCATGCACAAGGCGACAGCCCTGCGTCGCCGGACTACCACAACCGTGTTCGTTGCCTGCGCCGGACGATCCCGTGGCGTCCCGGGCGCGGCTACAACAGCGTCGATACGCGCATTACCGCTCCGCAGACGGCCACTGTGGTGGGGCCGAATGGTCCGGACAGCGTTCACACCGACGAATACGGACGCATTCGCGTGCAATTCCACTGGGATCGGATTGGCAATGGCGACGAACACAGCTCGGCTTGGATCCGCGTGGCGAGTCCCTGGAGCGGCGGCGAACTCGGTGTGGTCGCAGTGCCCCGTGTAGGGTCGGAAGTCATCGTTCAATGGCTTGGGGGATCACCTGACCGTCCCATCGTGACCGGTACCGTGTTCAATGAGACACACATGCCGCCATGGTCGCTGCCGGCACAGCACGCGCTGACTGGCCTGCGCAGCCGGGAACTTGCGCCGCACGGCGGAAATGCGCCGGGCGGCCGTAGCAATCACTTGATCCTGGACGATACCCACGAGCGGATCCAGGCACAGATCAAGAGCGACCATGCGCATAGTCAGCTCGCGCTCGGCCATATCACACGCATTGAGGACAATACCGGCCGTAAGGACGTTCGCGGGGAAGGCTTCGAGCTGGCCACCGAAGCATGGGGGGCCATACGTGCTGGCAAAGGCTTGCTTGTGACAACGGAACTCCGGCGTCAGGCTGCGGGGCATACGAAAGACATGGGCGAAACTGTCGCGCGCCTGAGCGACGGCGTGGCGTTACACCAGCAACTAGCGGAGGACGCCGCTTGCCAACAAGCGCAGACAAGCGGCGCCGACCAGAGCGAAGTAGCTGCTGCGCTGCGCACCCAGCGCGATACGATTCGCGGCGGCGGCGTGCAAGACGAGTTCACTGCGCCCCACTTGGTCCTGTCGAGCCCTGCCGGCATCGCGGCCAGCACGCCAGCAAGCACGCATCTGCAAAGTGGCGAGCACGTGGCAACGACGGCGGGCGGCTACATTACGCTGGCTGCCGGCAAGAGCTTTTTTGCCAGTGTAGCCGGAAAGATCAGTTTGTTTGCCGCCAAGGCCGGCGTGAAGCTGTTCGCTGCGCGGGGCAAGGTCGAGATCCAAGCCCAGAGCGACAACATCGAAATGATCGCCGAGCAGGTGCTGAAATTGATCAGTACTAAAGCAAGCATCGAAATTACGGCGGCGAAGGAGATTCTTCTAAATGCCGGCGGCAGCTATGTGCGCATCAATGGTCAAGGTATCGAACACGGCACGGGCGGCACTTGGGTTGCACACGCTGGCCAACACAAGTTCGAGGGGCCGAGAAATCTGGCCGCCGTTCATCAGACCGAGTTCGAACGTGCGCAACCCAAAAAGTTCAGCCAACAGGTGTTCGTCGATCCGGCTCTTTGGGATCTGCCGTCCGGCGCGCGCACGCTGAAGTACACGTTTCTGTCACCTACCGGTCAGGCTCTTGGCAGTGGCACTCTCGATGGCGAAGGCAAATCGAAACCGTTGTTCACGGAAAGCAGCGAGCCCACGAAGGTCACCATCGACGTCAACAGCGGCAAGTGGGAGCAACTGGTGTTCGACCGGCCGCCAGGTGTCAACGTTCCCGACGGTGCGCCTGAAGTCGTGTTCGACTACGATCATCAACCGGAGGACGAGGCGGCAATCGAAGGGCCTGATGACACGATGACGGCGTGACCAAGCGCCGGCCTTCGACGCACATCGGTGCGATCGTCAAGCTCGACGGGCACGTACTCACCGACGATATTCGAACCAAACCTTAGCAATGAAAATGAATCCCACTTTCAACAACATCGCCTGTTTTCTGGCGCTGGTCGGCGCGAACCTTATGACTGCGTACGCGACCAGCGCGGCACCGGTCCGGATCGCGTTGTCCGTGAACGGCAAGTCATTCCATACGTATGATATGGCGTTCTCTTCGGACGGCAACCAAGTATGCGTTACCGGCAAAGATATCAATGAAATGGGCACGTCGGCGCCCCACCTCATCCTGGTAGATCGGGCGCGTCAGGCAACATTGTGGCAACACATGATTGATCTTCCCGAAAGCGTGGCAACCGCGTATCCCGTCCAGTGCCTCATCGGGAAAGACCGCGTGTACCTGCTGACCAATGACGATACGAGTCTTTCGCCACCTCAATCGACATCGAGCACCTACCTGTATGCATTCGACCTGCACGGCAACCGGCTGGCTTCGATGCGGCTTGCGGTTCCGGGCAAGAGCCAGTATGGGTACACAATGGCTGAATCATCGGACGGCGTAACAGTCGCCGGCTACACGATGGATGCCGACGAGAGGAATGAACAATACGGGACGTTCACGCTTTTCATGGACACGCGGCTGCAGACACGGGGTATCCCTCTGCAACGCCGGAACGGGGCCTTTGCATCGCCATTCAGTGCACGCCTGGTAGAGGACAGCCTATATATCACCGGGACTTTTTTCCCCTCCACGGTACCGACTGACTCGTTAGGCAGCTTCAAGGCTTCGCGTGTGAAGGTGAACGGCGGCTATGTATGGAGTACAACGGTCGCGCATGTCGAGGATGTAGACGTGCGCTTCGCCGTCGCCGCGGACGGAACGACCTATGCGTTAAGCGTTGGCGCCGACTCCACAACATTGTCAACGATCGGTCCGGACGGTAAAGCGCGCGCGCCGTCGACCCAACGCGGCACGTATTGCTCGGTCGGTTCGCTCGCCCGGTATGGTGATGGCGTGGCCGCAGTCCTCAAGCCCTGCAAAGGAAAACCGAACCAGCTCGTCACGATACCCCCTCCAACCGGCAAACAGCCGTTCGTGAAAGCATTTCCGGACGAGCCGTTATACGTCGCGACCAAAGACGCACTGTGGGGCGTGCTTTCGCGCGACACGAAAGGCAAGACTTACCTGACCACGGGCGTTTACGGGGAATTGTAATGGCCTACACATACGACGATAAAATCGAGTTCGCGGCAAGCCTGTATTGTCCGGCACGCATCTACGCCGAACGTACCGGATGCTCGTGGGAATTGATCATCGCCCAGGCTGCCCTCGAGACGGGATGGGGCTCGAAGTGCTTGCCGGGATCGAACAATATCTACAATATCAAGGCAGATCCTGGTTGGCACGGTCCCAAGAAAACGTACAACGTCCCGGAAATCATTAATGGGAAAAAGGTCTGGGTCGATGCCGAATTTCGCGTGTACTCCTCCTATTCGGAGGCCCTGGAAGACAGGATGCGTTTCCTCGAGAAGAACCCGCGCTACCGTGATTTGATGAAACCCGGTATCAAGGGTGATTACGAAAAGGAGGCGCACCAGTTGGTGAAATCGCATTACGCCACCGATCCGAAATATGACGAGCAGCTCATCACCATCATCCGAGGACCAACATTCAGACGCGCGGTTGCGCGCGCCAAAACGCGGGGTTGCGGACCACTGCTGCCGGCTATCGACGTTCTGGTACTCGACGGCGCAAAGGTCGCCATTGCGCAAGCCAGACTCGTGGTCGAATTGGACGACAAGAAGGCTGAAGCTATTACCGACGCCAGCGGGCGCCTTGTCATTCGCCACAAACTGCCGTGCGGGGATCTCCACATCAAGGTATTCGACAGGCTCAAAGAAAAATGGATTTCGCTGGAGCCACTAGCAACGACAACTACGGAAAACGGACAAAGCGTTACGCTCATTGCGCCCGACTTCACCGTTCAGACCAGCACCCGCGAGCACGAAAAACAGAAGCCGCAGCAACTGCGGCCTGCCCCAGCGCAAGCTATGGAAACGGCGGCAGGCAAAGCACCTACGTCGTCAACCAACGGCCCGCCGCCACGCTATAAGATGCACAAAGTTGAAAAGGGGCAAAGCTTGGCAAAGATCGCCGCGCTCCACGGCGTACGCTACCAAGCCATCGCGAAGGCCAATGGCATTACCTCGCCGTTCATCATTCGCCCGGACCAGATTCTGAAAATCCCCGACCTGCATGCGGTAACCGTTGAAGGCGAACACCAGGGCCATACAACGTCTAAGGCGTCGAGCCCATCCTCGCCCCCGGCAACGGGGAGTGGCCTGCCCGTTGCTGCCCTGGGAAAGATTCTGGCGGATGGCCGTAACGAATTGCATACGTTGTACCTGCGCAACGCGCGGGCCCATCCCCAGACGGATCTAATGCAGGTCAGCCGCGCTCCGTGGATGGTGGCGGCGCACAACGAATTCAAGAAGGGCGTGTACCGTCGTTCCGGCGAGGACAATAACGACCCGCGTATCCTGGAATATTTCAAAGCAACACCAAAGGTCGGCAAGCACGCCGCCTCGATCGACGAGACACCGTACTGCGCAGCGTTCGTCAACTGGTGCTTGGGGCAGGCCGGTTTCAAGGGTAACGGTAACGCATGGGCCGCAGCATTTAAGGCTTGGGGACGTCCAACCCGTGACAATAAGCCTGCACTTGGCGCGGTAGCCGTGGTCCGCTTCCCGGGAGGGCAACACCACGTTACTTTCGTCGCGGGCTTGGGTGCCCGCGGCAGACTGATCGCGACCTTGGGCGGCAACCAGGGAAACAATCACGGAGTTACTCACGGACATTGCTCTACGGATAACGTTATCGCCTTCCGCTACCCGGCCGATTATCCCGACTACGACGATGACTACGTCCTGCACGACGTAGCGGGCGAAAACGTACCGATGACGGCCGCATCCACTCACTGACCGGGTCGATACATGAAAAGATTACTATATTTTGCCTTCATGCTGTACTCCTGCGGGGCCGCAGCCTTTGACGGCACGCCCACATTCTCGAAGACAGTCGCTGGTGTTGGACATACGCTGACCTTGAGTCACTGGACATTGAACACGAAAGGCATTCCGTCGTTCGAATACGTCTACGTGCAACACACAACATCGTGCCAGTTCCGACTGGCCGGGCGCGTCGATGGCATTACCGAAGAACGCGACGGCAAGACAATGCTGGAAGTCTACAATCCACAAAACGATGACGGCGGCGCGGCGACGCAGGTCATAATGTTCTTCGACGATACGGTGACCATCACGCTACCGTATCAAGGCCACCTGCGCGACGTTGGCATTAGCGGCACGCTAACTGCGGCCCAACGCGCTCAGGTTTGCACTCGACCGAAAAACAACAAGCTGTCGATCGAGTTCCGTAAATAACTGCCATGCCACAAAAAACCATCATACGCGTCGGCGACAGGACATCCCACGGTGGCACCGTACTGGAAGGCCATCCTCTCGTCACGTCGTTGGGCAAGCCGGTTTCTGGTGTCGGTCATCGCGTCAGTTGTCCTCGGTGTGGCGGCAACCCGGTGATCGCCGAAGGGACCAACTTCGTTAACATGTTCGGCGTACACGTGGCGGTAGATGGCATGAAAACGTCCTGTGGGGCAATTCTCATCGGTAGCGCGCAGGCGCAGACTGCCGAAGGCTAATGACGTTCTTCCATGCGACCGGTGTAATTCGTGGAAGCACTCAACGAACGACAGGGTTACCCCTGCAACGACAACCGGTAAACGGTCGTCTGCCGGTACACCTGCCCCGGATGCAGCATCACGCGCGGCCACGCCGCGCTCATGAGGCCGGGGCGCGCGTGGGCTTCGACACGGAACGCGTCCAGGCGCGGCAGGCCCGCGCCGCTGCTGAAGCGCACGGCCGCCTCGGTCGTGTGCAGCTGGAGGCGGCGCCCGGAGGCCGGGTCGAACACCCGGGCCACTTCGCGCAACTGCCCCTGGCCGCCGGCGAAGTGGTTGCGGACGCAGAAGCAGTGATCGAAGCCGCCGGCGCGCTGCAGCTGGGTGTCGGTCCAGTGCAGGCGCGGGCCGACACCC
>NZ_JBKYMO010000119.1:0-13260 GCF_047302915.1 Massilia sp. CT11-108
GTTATGCACCAGACGACCGCAGCGGTGCATAACGGGGTCCAGATGAGCGGGCTCCACCACGCGCACGATGGTGGAGGGCAGTGCGGCAATGCCGTTCGCCTATGCGCCCTTCAAATTCCTCGCGACGTGGCTGACGACGTGGTCCGGCGCCCCGGCCGGCATCTTCGCGCCGTCGCTCGCGATCGGCGCCGCGTTCGGCAACGACGTCGCGCTGCTGTTATATGGCATGCAGGTACCGGCGCTGATCGCGCTGGGCATGGTCGGCTTCCTCGCGGCCGCCACGCAGGCGCCGCTGACGGCCTTCATCATCGTGATGGAGATGGTGGACGGCCACGCCATGGTGCTGAGCCTGATGGCGTGTGCGCTGATCGCATTTGCCGTCGCGCGCCTGATCAGTCCGCCTCTTTATCCGACCCTCGCGCGGCTCCAGCTGGGCCGCGTACCGGCCCCGAACTTGGCGCCGGCACAACCGCCGACGGCAGACTGAGGCGGCACGGAAATAAGCCACGCCCGCATGTCCAAATGCGCTAGCATGGGACATGCTGACACGGAAAGTGCGCCGCGGCCGCGCCCGCGCGCGGCCCCCGACTCCTGCCGCGGTGCTGACACTGCTGGCGGGACTGGGTCTTACTGCCGTGCTGGTCGTCGGGATGGTCAACGCGGAACGCGAACGGGCCCGCTCCGAATTCCTGCAGCGCGCGGAAATCCGCAACGCCACCGTGACGCGCAGCTTCGGCGACGCGCTCGACGTGCTGCGGGCGGCCAACGCCCTGTTTTCCTCCGTGGGCATCGCCAGCCGCGACGAGTTCGGCGCCTTTACCCGGCCGCTGCTGGCCAGCCATCCTTACCTGCAGGCCGTCGTGTTCCACCGCATGGTGGCAAGCCACGAGCGCGCCGCGTTCGAGGCGGCGAACCAGCGCTTCCGGCCCGGCTTCGAGATCCGCGAACGCCGCGCGAACGGGAACAGGGTCACGCTCGTGCGCGCGGCGCCGCGCCCGCGCTACCTCGTCGTCGACTACATCGAGCCGATGGCGGGCAATGAGGTCACGCTGGGCTACGACGCCTTTTCGTTCGCCCAGCAGGGCTCCACGTTCATGCGCGCCATCGACACGGGCCAGCCGGCGTCCAGCCTCATGGTGCCGTTGCTGCAGCGCGGCGGCCATCTCGGCTTCATCTTGATGATGCCCGTATACCGGCGCGGGGCGGCGCTCACGAACGCGGCCGCGCGCAGCGCCGCGGCGCTGGGCGACACGGCCGTCGTGATCGACGTCGCCACGCTGGTTAGCACGACGCTCGCCAAATCGAACATGTTGGCGCGCAATGGCCTCCGGATCGAGTTGACGGGCCGCGGCCTCGACGGCCCGCAGCGCGCCTTTCTGCACGACGCGCTGGACCGCACGAGCCGGCCCGCCTGGCACGCGTGGCTCGGCGACGCCGTCTTCACGAACCGCCACACGTTCGAGGTGGCCGGGATGCCGTGGGAGCTGCGCGTCACCGGGCGCTCAAGCGAAATGGCGGGCAGCGCCGGCGCCCTCATCGCGCTCGTCCTCGGCTGCCTCGTGAGCATCGCCACGTCCGCGTACGTGCAAAGCCGCGTCAAGCGCACACGCCGCATCGAGGCGCTCGTCGAAAGCCGCACGGCCGACCTGCACGACGCCCTCGACGCGCTGCGGCTGTACCGGCGCGCCATCGACGCCAGCGCGAACGCCATCATCCTCGTGAGCGCGACGCGGCCCGGCTACCCCATCGAGTACGTGAACCCGGCGTTCGAACGCATGCGCGGCGTGACGGCGTCCGAGGTGGTCGGGCGGGGCCTGCTCGACCTGGGCAACCGCGAACCCGACCAGGCTGGCGTGGCCGAACTGCGCGCCGCGATCCGCGAGCGGCGCGAGGGCCACGTGTCGATGCGCCTGCTGCGGCGCGGCCGCGAGGACATGTATGCCGAGGTGTATATCGCGCCCGTCAACAACGAGGACGGCGTGACGACGCACTTCGTGATGGCGCAGTACGACGTGACGATGGCCAAGCGCTACGAGGCCGAGCTGGAGGCGCGCGCCCGCTTCGACACGCTGACGGGCCTCGCCAACCGCGCGCTGCTGCACGATCGCATCGACAACGCGATCAACCTCGCGGCCGGGCGCGCCACGGTGTGGGTGGCGGCGCTGGACCTCGACCACTTCAAGTTCGTCAACGATACGCTGGGCCACGACGCCGGCGACGAATTGCTGAAGGCCGCCGCACAGCGCATCAGCGCGGCTGTCGGGCGCACGGACACCGTGGCCCGCACGGGCGGCGACGAATTCGTGCTCGTGCTGCCGGGCCGCGAGAACGAGTCCGACGCGGCGGCCACCGTCAACGCCGTGCTGCAGGCGCTCGCCCACCCGCTCGAGCTGCATGGGCAGGACCTCGTCCTCACGGGCAGCGCCGGCCTGGCCGCGTTCCCGGCCGACGGCACCGACGCCGCCGCGCTGATCCAGCACGCGGAAGTGGCCATGTACCGGTCCAAGGAACTGGGCCGCAACATGGTGCAGTTCTACATGCCGACGATGAATGCCCGCGCCCGCGAACGCCTCGCGCTGGAAGGCGCGCTGCGCAGCGCGCTCGTGCACGACGAGTTCGAGCTGTACTACCAGCCGCAGGTCGACCTGGAGACCGGCGCCGTCGTCGGGCTGGAAGCGCTGATCCGCTGGCGCCATCCGAGCCTGGGCATGGTGCGGCCCGACCGCTTCATCAACCTGGCCGAGGAGACGGGCCTGATCGTGCCCATCGGCGCGTGGGTGCTGCGCACGGCGTGCCGCCAGAGCCGCGCGTGGCAGCATGCCGGACTGGGTCATTTACGCATCGCCGTGAACCTGTCGGCACGCCAGTTCGCCGAACCGAACCTCGTGCGCGAGATCGCCCGCGTGCTGGACGAGACGGGCCTGTCGGCGGGCTGCCTCGAAGTGGAGATCACGGAAAGCCTCGTCATGGGCGACGTGGAAAGCGCGATCCGCACGATGCGCGAACTGAAGCAGATGGGCGTGCAGTTGTCGATCGACGATTTCGGCACCGGCTATTCGAGCCTGTCGTACCTGCGCCGCTTTCCCGTGGACGTGCTCAAGATCGACCGCAGCTTCGTGCGCGACATCCCGTTCAGCGAGGACGACGCGGCGATGGTCGCGGCCATCATCGAGCTCGCGCGCGGCCTCCACATGCGCGTGATCGCCGAGGGCGTGGAAACCGAAGCGCAACTGGACTACCTGCGCCGGCGCGGCTGCGACGAGGTGCAGGGCCACGTATATGCACAGGCGGCGTCACGCGCCGACGTCGAGCGCCTGCTGCGCACGGGGCGGCACATGATACCGCATGACGCGAACGGTATGAGCGTGCGCTAACCGAAAGTCAGCGGGCCGTCGGCTATACTTGTGCCGCCATTGACAAGCTAGCTGACAGGAAGAAACGAGAGTGGAAGACCATAACGAGGGCAAGGGCTGGAACGGACGCGAACGCAGGATGATCGACCGCGCCGGGGCCCGCGCCAGGCAAGCCTATGCGCGGGCGCACGGGCACCTGATGACCAAACCGCCGCACCTGCGCTGGCTGTACATCGCCGCCGGGCTCGCACTGCTGCTCGTGACGCTGTTCGCCGTCTGGATCGCGCTGCTGTTTCCGCTCACGCCCGGCATCGAGGACGTCAAGCAGGCCCGCGTGGCGCGGCCCACCGTCGTCGTCTCGGCCGACGGCCCCCAGCTGGCCAGTTTCGAGCAGGGCATCCAGATGAAGGTGCCGCTGTCGGCCGTGTCGCCGAACGTCGTCAATGCCCTCATCGCGACGGAGGACCACCGCTTCTACGACCACCACGGCGTCGACTTCACGCGCATCGCCGGCGCTGTTGTCGCCAACCTGAAGGGCGATGCGCAGGGCGGCTCGACGATCACCCAGCAGCTTGCGCGCAACCTGTTCCGCGACGAGATCGGCCGCGCGCGCAACATCAACCGCAAGCTGAAGGAACTCATCACCGCCTTCAAGATCGAGAACACGTACAGCAAGACGGAAATCCTCGAAGCCTACCTGAACACCGTCCCGTTCCTGTACAACACGTACGGCATCGAAGCGGCCGCGCACACGTACTTCAACAAGACGGCCGCCCAGCTGAACGAGACGGAAGCGGCCACGCTCGTCGGCATGCTGAAGGGCACGGCCTATTACAACCCTGTGACGAACCCGGAACGTTCGCTTGCGCGCCGCAACGTCGTGCTGGGGCAGATGCTGAAGGCGGGCGCCATCGACGAGGCCAGGTACCGCCAGCTCGTGAAACGGCCGCTGCGCCTGCATTTCGCGCGCATGGCGGAACGCAACGGGAAGGACGACCATTTCACGGCCTATGTGCGGCGCTGGCTCGTCGACTGGGCCGAGAAGCACGACGCCGACCTGCAGCAGGACGGCCTCGTCGTGCAGACGACGCTCGACTACGACCTGCAGCAGGCCGCGCAGCGCGCCGTCGAACGCCAGGCCGGCGCGCTGCAGGCCATCGCCGACGTCGACTGGGCCCATTCCTGGCCGATCAACGCGACGTCCACGCAGACCTATGTCGACATGCGCGACGGCGTGAACCCGTTCGAATACTACTGGCAGTCGCACGGCGAACTGCTGGAGACGTTCATCCGCGAATCGTCCGACTACCGCAAGGCCGTCGACGGCGGCGAGAACCCGGTCGCGGTCCTGAAGAAGCTGAAGGCGGACCGCAACTTCATGCGCCAGCTGAAGGCGTCGAAATCGCGCCTGGAGGCGGGCTTCCTCGCGATGGACCCGACGACGGGCGAGATCAAGGCATGGGTGGGCAGCCGCGACTTCGAGAAGGAGCAGTACGACCACGTGGCCCAGGCCGCGCGCCAGCCCGGCTCCACGTTCAAGCCGATCGTCTACGCCGCGGCGCTGGAAAAGGGCATCGCGCCGGACCACGCCTACCTGGACGCTGTCACGACGATCCGCTTCGACGACGGCACCGTGTGGCGCCCGACGGACAACAGCGGCACAACGGGCCGCCAGCTGACCATGCGCGATGGCCTCGTCTATTCGAAGAACACGATCACGGCGCAGGTCGTGCGCGACATCGGCGTGGCGCCCGTCGTCAAGCTGGCGCAGGACCTGGGCGTCCGCACGAGCAAGCTGGCGCCCGTGCCGTCGATCGCGCTGGGCTCCAGCCCGGTCACCCTGCTGGAGATGGTCAACGCGTATTCGTCGATCGCCGCGCAGGGCGAATACCGCAAACCGGTGTTCGTGCGCCGCATCACGGACCGCAACGGCCAGGTGATCGCCGATTTCGCGTCGCAGACGCCGCAGCGGGTGCTGTCGCAGGAGTCGGCCATCACCCTGATCGACATGATGCGCGGCGTGATCAACCGCGGCACGGGCACCGGCATTCGCTACCGCTTCGGCATCACGGCCGACGTGGCCGGCAAGACGGGCACCACGCAGAACAACGCGGACGGCTGGTTCATCATGATGCACCCGAACCTCGTCGCGGGTGCGTGGGTCGGCTTCAACGACAACCGCGTCACGATGCGGTCGAACTACTGGGGGCAGGGCGGGCACAGCGCGATCCTGCTCGTGGGCGACTTCTTCAAGTCCGCGCTCGACAGCGGCAAGATCAGCGGCGACGCGCTGTTCCCGGGCGGACGCAAACCCGAACCCGTGACGCGTCACGCGGAGCCGCCGCCCGAGGAAGACATGGAAGAGGGCGGCGACATGCAGCAGGAAGGCGGCCCGCCACCCGACACGCCGCAGCCGCCCGAGAATGAACCGCCGGCGCCGCCGCAGCCGGAACTGCAGCAGGAAGGCATCACGCTGCCGCCGCCGAACGATGCGTGATCACAGGATCGGGGTGCCGCCCGTGACCGGGATGCGCGCCCCGGAAATGTAGCTGGCTTCGTCCGACGCCAGCATCACGTACACGGGCGCCACCTCCACCGGCTGGCCCGGCCGCTTCATCGGCACCTGCTGGCCGAAGCGCTCTACCTGGTCCGGCGGCATCGTCGACGGGATCAGCGGCGTCCAGATCGGCCCCGGCGCGACGGAGTTCACACGTATCCCTTTTTCCGCCAGCAGCTGCGCGAGGCCGGCCGTGAAGTTGGCGATGGCGCCCTTCGTGGTCGCATACGGCAGCAGGGTCGGCTTCGGATTGTCCGAGTTGATCGACGTCGTGTTGATGATCGACGACCCGGGCTTCATGTGCTTCACGGCCGCCTTGCAGATGTGGAACATGGCCGAGATGTTGACCGCGAACGTGCGGTCCCATTCGTCGTCCGGGATCTCGTCCAGCGACTCGCGCGTCATCTGGAACGCCGCATTATTCACCAGCACGTCGATGCGGCCGAATGCCTGTACCGCGCGGTCGACGATGGCGCGGCAGTGGGCGGGATCCGCGATGTCGCCGGGGACCAGCACCGCTTTCCGGCCGGCCTCACGTACGAGGCGTTCCGTCTCGCGCGCATCGTCATGCTCGTCGAGGTAGGAAATCAGCACGTCGGCCCCTTCGCGCGCGAAGGCGAGGGCGACGGCGCGGCCGATGCCGCTGTCGCCGCCCGTGATGACGGTGGCCTTGTCCTTGAGCCGGCCGTGGCCGACATAGCTCGTCTCGCCGTGGTCCGCTTTCGGCGTCAGTTGCGCCTCGTGGCCGGGCGGCGTCTGTTGTTGCGCGGGTTGATGTTGCTGCATCGTGACCTCCTGATCGAACATTGGAGGCTCGGATGATAGGGCCGGACGCCGGGAGGCGGCGTCCGGTTCCGCTGGTCAATGCATGGGCCGGGCCTGCGGGGGCGCGGGGACCTCGCTGCGCGCGTCGTTGGCGGCCGGTTGCCGCAGCAGCAGTTCCTGCGCGCGCGGCGCCGTCGAGATGTCCAGGTCGCGCAGCAGCTGCATCGTCTCCAGCAGCACGGCCTGCTGGGTCTGCAGGTACAGGCCGTAGTTGGCATCCGTCAGGTTGTAGACGATGTCGTATTCCAGGTAGTTCTGGTCCATCGTCGTCAGGTTGACGTGGTCGAGTTTCACCTTGTCCCTGGCCGCGATGATGGCGCCCACCCGTTCCGGCAGCTGCGCCGCGAGTTCGTGCGGCGTGGCGGGATTGATGCGCAGGGTGTACTGCACGCGCCGCGTGTTCTGGCGCTTGAAGTTGTGAACCGTCTTGCGCAGGAGCTCCGCGTTGGCGATCACGATCTGCTCGCCCGACAGCGCGCGGATCCGGGTCGTCTTGAGCCCCACGTGCTCGATCGTGCCGAAGAATTCGGGCACCGAGATCGCGTCGCCCACTTCGAACGGCTTGTCGGTCGCGATCGCGAGGGACGCGAACAGGTCGCCGAGGACGTTCTGCACGGCCAGCGCGATGGCCACACCGCCGATGCCCAGGCTCGCGACGAACGTCGTCACGTTGATGCCGAGGTTGGACAGCATCGCCAGCAGGAACACGGTCCACACGCTCCATTGCAGCGCCCAGATCATCAAGGTGTGCGCGACGGTGACCTGGTCGTTTTCCAGGCCCTTGCCGTGCACGCGGAAATAGCGCCGCGCCGTCACGGCGATCGCGTGGTGCAGGTACAGGGCAAGCTGCGCGCCGAGCGTGATGAACCACAGGTGGCCGATGCGCTGGTTCCACGGCGGCGGCAGGTCGAGCATCGACACGCCGATCAGGATCGAGGTCGCGAGGATGGCGAGGTTGCTCGTGCGCGCGAGCGTGTGGCGCAGGACTTCGACGATGGGTTTATGGGCCCGCTCGTCGTCGAACTGGTCGAGACGGCGGCGGAACAGGCGCACGGCGCCGTGGATGG
The DNA here is from genome assembly GCF_047302915.1 of Massilia sp. CT11-108. Taxonomy (NCBI): domain Bacteria; kingdom Pseudomonadati; phylum Pseudomonadota; class Betaproteobacteria; order Burkholderiales; family Oxalobacteraceae; genus Massilia; species Massilia sp. CT11-108. The sequence goes on from NZ_JBKYMO010000119.1 coordinate 7,803, forward strand.
CGATGAAGCTGACGACGGCCGCGGTCAGTGCCACGGCCGCATTGGTCCAGCTGATGTCGAGGTTGGAGAAATAGCCGCGGATAGTCATCGGGCTCCTTTCGAAAGGACGGGTTGCGCGGGAGCACGCGCGAAAGGATAGCGCCCGGCCGGCGGGGCCGGGCGGGCGTCGGGCAAGGTACTTACCGGATCAGTGACGGGTGCCGCGCAGGTGCTGGCGAACCGCCTCGGCGCTGCTGCTGCCGGCGTCCTTGACGGCCTTCGCCAGCTCTTCCTCGGTCACGCCCAATTCCTTGGTCCAGTACTGGACTTCCCATTTTTCGTGCAGGTTGATGCGCGTGCGGTCCTGCTGGCCGCGGTTTTGCAGGTTATCGGACATGATGGCCTCCTTGGTCGATACAAGTGCAGGATGCCACCGGTCCCGGCCATATTCCGTTCGGTGTTTCACGTTGTGGCCGCCTTAAAAGCGGCCTGGACTTACTCCAGCGGCATGTTTTGTTGTAGGCTAGCGTGATCGACAACATGGAGACATGCATGAGCAAACCCTATGACACGGCGCAGCCCGAGCGCGGCGCCATCGACGCGCTGCCCGGCGTGGTCGCCCTCGACTTCGGCACGAACTGGTGCGGCTATTGCCAGGCGGCGGCCAGCCTCATCGACGACGCGCTGGCACCGTACCCCGGCGTCCAGCACATCAAGGTCGAGGACGGCCCCGGACGCAAGCTGGGCCGTTCGTTCAAGGTGAAGCTGTGGCCGACCGTCGTCGTGCTCAAGGATGGACACGAAGTCGCGCGCGTCGTGCGCCCGGTCGCGAGCAGCGAGCTCGCCGACGCGTTGTCGCAGGCCGGTGCCGCATGACCGGTACCGCGACGCACACCCCACAGAACCGCCCGGCGACCGTCCTGTTCGCCAGCCTCATCGGCACCACCATCGAGTTCTTCGACTTTTATATCTATGCCACGGCCGCCGTGCTCGTGTTCCCGAAGCTGTTCTTCCCGGCCGGGGATCCCGCGGCGGCCACGCTCCAGTCGCTGGCCACGTTCGCCATCGCCTTTTTCGCGCGCCCCGTCGGCTCGGCCGTGTTCGGCCACTTCGGCGACCGCGTCGGGCGCAAGGCCACGCTCGTGGCCGCGCTGTTGACGATGGGCCTGTCCACCGTCTTCATCGGCCTGCTGCCCACCTATGCCACCATCGGCACGGTGGCGCCGCTGCTGCTCGCGCTGTGCCGCTTCGGCCAGGGCCTCGGCCTGGGTGGCGAGTGGGGCGGGGCCGTGCTGCTGGCGACGGAAAACGCGCCGCCGGGCAAGCGCGCGTGGTACGGCATGTTCCCCCAACTGGGCGCGCCGATCGGCTTCTTCCTGTCGAGCGGCGTGTTCCTGCTGCTGTCGCAGACCCTGTCCGATGCCGATTTCCTGCGTTACGGCTGGCGGATTCCGTTCCTGGCCAGTGCGCTGCTGGTCCTGGTCGGCCTGTACGTGCGCCTGAAGATCACGGAAACGCCGGATTTCCAGGCCGTGCTCGATCGTAACGAGCGCGTGAAGCTGCCCGTCGCGGCCGTGTTCGCGAACCACACGCGCGCCCTCGTACTGGGCACGCTCGCCGCGCTGGCCACGTTCGTCGTGTTCTACCTGATGACCGTGTTCGCCCTGAGCTGGGGCACGTCCGCGCTGGGCTATTCGCGCCAGACCTTCCTGCTGCTGCAACTGGGCGCCATCGTCTTCTTCGGCCTCACGATCCCCATCGCCGCCGTATTGGCCGACCGCCACGGCCGGCGCGCCGCGATGATCCTCGTGTCCGTCGGCCTGGCACTGTTCGGCCTGCTGTTCGGCCCCCTGTTCGGGTCCGGCCAGCTGACGCTCGTGGCGTTGTTCCTCGTGCTGGGCCAATGCCTGATCGGCCTGACGTATGGCCCGCTGGGCACCTTGCTGTCGGAAATGTTCCCGCCCGAGGTGCGCTACACGGGCGCATCGCTGACGTTCAACCTGGCGGGCATCCTGGGCGCCTCGCTCGCGCCGTACGTGGCAACATGGCTCGCGACCAACTACGGCGTGCAGACCGTGGGCTGGTATCTGAGCGCAGCGTCCGTCATCAGCCTCGCCGCGTTGCTACTGACGGCGCCGGCAAGCAGCGGAACGCCGGCCACGGCGCGCTGACACGACGACGGGAGAGGGCGATGGGCCTGCAGGGCGGATGCATGTGCGGCGCGGTGCGTTACGAGGCGTCGGGAAAGCCTTTCAACGCCACGCTGTGCCACTGCGTCGATTGCCGCCGCGCGAGCGGTGCGCCCGCCCTCGCGTGGTTCAGCGTGCGCCGCGACGCCCTGCGCTGGACCCGCGGCAGTCCGGCCCGCAACGCATCGAGCCCCGGCGTCGAACGCCTGTTCTGCGGCCAGTGCGGCACGCAGCTGACGTGGCACGGCGCCGGCGCCGCCGACGAGATCGACGTCACGACGTGCAGCCTGGACGATCCGGACGCCGTACCGCCGGCCGACCATACCTTTGCGTCCCAGCAAGTGCGCTGGCTGCATCTCGCGGATGCACTGCCACGTTACGCCAAGACACGCTCCGGTGGACTAATGTGTTGAAATATTGACACAATAAGTGTCGTATTTACCAACGCAATTACAATAAAATACACAATCGTCCACACGAAACGATAGCAAATCGCTAAAATTCGGTTTCAACAATTTATTTGGAGAACTTCATGTTCAAGTATGTCCTGCGTTTCGCCACCGGCGCCGTCCTCATGTCTGCCGCGCTCTGCGCTTCCGCCGCTCCGGCCACGTACAAGGACTTCAAGGTGTCCGGTGTGCTGCAGGAAATCCCGGGCCCGTCCGCCCGTTGCGCATCCAACTTTGGCGGCACCATTCTCGGTTTCGGCACCAGCAGCCTGGTCGGCAACAAGGTCACGTTCCTGGCCACCGACTGCATCACGCCGAGCGGCACGTCGTACACCTTCAGCGAAGGCAAATTCCTGATCACCACGCTCACCGGCGAACTGATCTTCGCAAACTACAGCGGCCAGTTCGTGCCGACGGGCGTGGGCACCAAATTCGTGTTCAGCAACGCCACGTTCCAGGTCACGGGCGGCACCGGCCGTTACGCCAAGGCGACGGGCGGCGGCGACATCACGGGCGGGGAAGATATGGCGACGGGGCAGGGCACGATCCAGCTGAGCGGGCGTATCCTGGCGAAATAAACCAAGGGGGAAGAACAAAGGAACGGCCGGGATATCCCGGCCGTGTGTGTTTTGAGAACGAGTACACGAGCGTCAGCGACGTCTGCGTATCCGTATTCTTCTTGTTGTCGGGCACGTTCGTATCGCTGCGCGCGCTGAACGCGGCCTTCATCTGCATCGTGCCGTTGATCTTGGTGGACAGCGCCGTCTCGGCGATCGAGTGCATGTTCGACGTGCCCCGTTCCACGCTGACGCTCTGCGAAAATGCCGCGGACGGGCTCACGCGCCAGCGCAGCTGGGCCGCGCCGCGCACGGTCATGCCGGATTCGACGCCGCCGGCCGCGTTCTCGCCGTGGAAATAACCCGGACCCACTTCGACGTCGACGGTTTCATTGTCGCGCTTGAGGAGCTGGGTGCCGTAGCCGACGCCGACCGACGAATAGCGGGTGTAGGCGCCGAACTTGTCGTTCACGTGCGAGCCGAGCAGGAAGGCACGGTTGCCGTCTTCCAGCAGCTTGAACGCCGCCTTCGCCGACACCTGGTAGCGCTCGGCCGAGCGGGTGCGCGTCGTGGAGCCGTCGTCGTTGTGCGTGACGTCTTCCTTGAAATAGCCGCTGACGATGTATTCGTTGCTCCAGTTCGCCATCTCGTGGCGCGCATCGATCTTGCCGGTCACGGACGTGCCTTCGGTATTGCCCGAGGTCGTGATCGCACCCAGCTCGGCCGACGTGTACCAGTTGCTGCCTTCCGGTATCGCCATCGTCGGCGCCTGGGTGAAGTAACTGGACGACGGCACGCTGCTGTCGAGGTCGTCCGGAGCGGCCATCGCCGCCCCCGCGCCGGTCATTGCCAGCACACAAAGCATCAGAGATTTCATAGGCATCGGGTTGGCTGCCTTCCGTCGCCATCGGGAGCGATGCGCAGCCTGTCGTTCACGGATCATCTGCGGCAGGCCGAGCCTGCCGGCGGAGGCGACATTGTAGCCCAAAGCGCCCGACGAAATACTTTCGCGTAGAAAATTTACATATTTATCTGGAGAAATGCCTCAAAATCTGGTGCAATTGTTAACTGATCAAAGATTGTGTTTGCATTCGTGCGTAAACGTTGCCTAGAATGCTTGCTTTGCCGAAATACCGGCTTGCATGTAAGAAGGAAGCATTTTGATCAGGCTAGTCATCGCCGACGATCATGAACTGATCCGCGAAGGAATCAAGAAGATCGTACGGCCCTGCGCCGACCTAAAAATCGTCGGCGAAGCCGCGGACTTGAAGCAAGCGATCGCCCTCATCGCCCAGGTTCGCCCAGACGTCGTGATCCTGGACCTGACACTGCCCGATTACGACGGGCTGGACGGCCTCGTCGAACTGCGGCGCCATTTCCCCGACCTGCGGGTCGTGATCCTCAGCATGCACGCCGAGGAGAAGTTCGCGCTCGCCTCGCTGCGCGCGGGTGCGCTCGGCTACGTCTCCAAGGCGATGGCGTCTGCGGAACTCGTGGAAGCGGTGCGCCGCGCAGCCACGGGCGGCACATGGCTGGGGCCGCGGGTGGGCGAACTGCTCGCGCTCGAAGCGCGTCCGGGTGGGCGTCCCCCGCACCACAGCCTGACGCCGCGCGAAGCGGAAATCGTCGCGCTGATCGGTTCCGGTTTGCAAATCAAGCAGGTCGCGGCCGAGCTGGGCATCAGCATCAGCTCCGTCAACACCTATCGCACCCGCATCTTCCGCAAGATGGGGCTGTCGACGAACGCGGCCCTCATCCGCTACGCGCTCCAGCACGGCCTCGCCGGCTGAGCTTTTACGTTGCCATACGGTAACAATGTGTCTGAGCAATTGTCATAGAATTCGTGACAGGCTTCTTCGCGTTTTCCTACCCTAAATTGTGTCGCGCCGGAGCGGAACGCGGCCAGGCGCCGTCAAACCGGCGCCGAACCGGTTCGCTCGTAATGACGTTCGTTGTCATGGACAGACCTACTACGAATGTTAATGCTTAGCCATCTTAGCTAATATCAATGCAAGTTCTGACGGCCGGGGTGTGCGGTGCACCGGCCACCGACTGTATGACATGACGGCACGACCGCCCAACAAACGCGGCGCGAACAAGATGACAACAACGCACAAGAGAGAGAACGCCCGGGGACCCTATGAAATCCTCGTGGCCGAGGACAGCCCGACACAGGCCGAACACCTGGCCCGGGTGCTGGCGCACGACCCGGACTGCCCCGCGCGCGTGCGCGTGGCTGCCGACGGCGAAGCCGCACTGCAAATGGCGCGTGACATGGCGCCCG
>NZ_JBKYMO010000120.1:0-13179 GCF_047302915.1 Massilia sp. CT11-108
TCACCGTGTCCGTGTCCGGGCTCGATGCGATCTCGCACAAGGCCGCTTCGCCGTGGGCCACGTCGATCGGGAGGCCGGCCAGCAGGTCGCGCAGGCGCGCCGCGCTTTCCGCCGAACCGACGACGGCACGCTGCGGACGGAACACGCGGCATTGCGCGGCGAGCGCATCCACGCGCTCGTGCGCGGACAGCGCGTACACACGGTATTTGTCGGGATGACGTGCCAGCACGTCGAGGGTCGAGACGCCGATCGAACCGGTGGCGCCAAGGATAGTGATGCTTTGCATGTTGCGTTCCATTGTCAAGGTCGTTCCAACATGGGCGGGGCGGGTTGCAGACCACCGCCAGCGCCGAGTCATTCTGGCACGGCGCGCGCGAAGGCGGCGCGCCGCCCGCGTTGGAACGGCCTGTGTCTTACAGCCGCGAGCCGATCAGCGCGGCGAGGGGCAGCACGGGGATCAGTGCGTCGATGCGGTCCAGCACGCCGCCATGGCCGGGCAGCAGGTTGCTGCTGTCCTTCATGCCGGCGCGCCGCTTGAGCTGGGATTCGAACAGGTCGCCGACGATGCTGGCGGCCGTCATCAGCACGAGCACGACGGCAAGCACGGGCCAGCCGTACGTGTGCTGGACGCGCACGGCGAAGGTGTTCGCGAAGGCGTCGCCGCCGAACTGGACCGACAGGCCGCCCAGCACGAGCACGGCGATGCCGCCGCCGATCGCGCCTTCCCACGATTTACCCGGCGAAATCGATGGAGCCAGCTTGTGCTTGCCGAACGCCTTGCCGGAAAAGTAGGCGCCGATGTCGGCCACCCACACGATCGCGAGCACGGACAGCAGGAACAGCGGCGAGTGCGAATACAGGTCGACGATGGCGGCAAAGCAGCCGACCACGGCGAACGCGTAGACGAGCGACAGCACCGTGTTCGCGGGCGTGCCCAGCGGCGGCAGGCCGATCTTCAGCGACGGCGCGAACCGGGCGATCCACAAGGCCACGCTCAGCGCGGCCCAGAACGACAGATTCGTATGCCCCGTGAACACGGACATCGCGAATACGGCGGCCCACACGAGCGCGATCACGTGCGCGTTATGCGTTTCCGGATTGAACAGCCGAAAGCATTCCCAGATGGCGGCGCCGAAGAACACCGTCGCCACGACCGCGAACGCCGTGTAGTTGTTGAAGTAAAGGACTGGCAGCAAAATTGCCAGCAGCACGACGGCGGTAATGACGCGGGTTCTGAGCATCAGCGGTTAGCCTTGTTTAGCCTTGTTGGCGACCTGTTCGCCGGTGCGGCCGAAGCGGCGTTCCCGGCTCTGGTAGGACGCGATCGCCGTGTCGAGCGAGTCGCGCGAAAAGTCCGGCCAGAAGGTGTCGGTGAAGTACAGCTCCGAATACGCGAGCTGCCACAGGAGGAAGTTCGAGATGCGCTCTTCGCCGCCGGTGCGGATGAACAGGTCCGGCTCCGGCGCATAGGCCATGGCCAGGTGCTCGGCCAGCATCTCTTCGGTGTACTCGGTCACGCCCGGGTTGGCCGCAACCATCTTGCCCGTCGCCTGCATGATGTCCCAGCGGCCGCCGTAGTTGGCGCAGATGGTGACGGTCAGGCGGGTGTTGTTGGCGGTGCGGCGCTCGGCGTTGGCGATCATGTCCTGCAGCTTCGCATCGAAGCGCGACAGGTCGCCCACGACCTTCAGGCGGATGTTATTCGCATGCATCTTCGACACTTCGCGCTCGAGCGCGGTGACGAACAGGCCCATCAGGTAGGACACTTCGTCGGCCGGACGGCGCCAGTTTTCCGACGAAAACGCGAACAGCGTCAGGTATTCCACGCCACGATCCACGCAGGCTTCGACGATCTTGCGCACGGCGTCCACGCCCTTGACGTGGCCGGCCACGCGGGGCAGCAGGCGTTTGGTCGCCCAGCGGCCGTTGCCGTCCATGATGATGGCGATATGGCGCGGCACCGTCGGCGCTTCGGGGACTGCGGTGGTCGAACTTTTGAAAATCATAAATCTGGCCAAATGGCGGCTACAACAAAAGGCGGAACGGACCGGTCAAGCCTGGCCTGCCGGTCCGACGTCCACGACGATATGCGGCATATCATGCCGCAATACGGATCACACAGTCATCACTTCTTTTTCTTTCTCGGCAACCAGCTTGTCGATGTCGACGACGGCCTTGTCGGTCATCTTCTGGACATCGTCCTGGGCGCGGCGCTCGTCGTCTTCCGAGATCGCCTTGTCCTTGACCAGCTTCTTCAGCTGTTCGTTGGCGTCGCGGCGCACGTTGCGGACGGCGATCTTCGCGTCTTCCGCTTCCGACTTGCACAGCTTGACCATTTCCTTGCGGCGCTCTTCGGTCAGCGCCGGGGTCGGCACGCGGACGAGCTCGCCGAACGTCGACGGGTTCAGGCCCAGGTCGGATTCGCGGATCGCCTTTTCGATGACGTTCAGCATCTTCTTCTCATACGGCTGGACGCCGATCGTGCGGGCATCGATCAGGGTCAGGTTGGCGACCATCGGCAGCGCGGTCGGCGAACCGTAGTAGTCGACCATCACGTGGTCCAGGATGCCGGTGTGGGCGCGGCCGGTGCGAACCTTGGCCAGGTTGCCTCTCAGGGTCTCGATGGATTTCGCCATCTTGTCCTGGGCACTTTTTTTAACGTCAGCTACGGACATGCTGCTCTCCTGTATTTCTAACTATTGATTAAACGTGTACGAGTGTACCCTCGTCCTCGCCCATGATCACGCGCTTGAGCGCGCCCGGCTTGACGATCGAGAACACCTTGATCGGCAGCTTCTGGTCGCGGCACAGGGCGAACGCGGTGGCGTCCATCACCTGCAGGTGCTTCGCGATCGCTTCGTCGAACGAGATCTGTTCGTAGCGGGTCGCGTGCGGATCCTTCTTCGGATCGGCAGTATATACGCCATCGACCTTGGTTGCCTTCAATACAATTTCGGCCGAGATTTCCGAACCGCGCAGTGCGGCTGCGGTGTCGGTGGTGAAGAAGGGGTTGCCGGTACCGGCTGCGAACACGACGACCTTGCCCTCTTCCAGGTATTGCAGCGCCTTCGGGCGCACGTAGGGCTCGACCACCTGCTCGATGCCGATCGCCGACATCACGCGGGCGGTGATGCCCTGCTGGCGCATGGCGTCGGCCAGCGCGAGCGCATTCATCACGGTGGCCAGCATGCCCATGTAGTCGGCCGTCGCGCGGTCCATGCCCTGCGCACCCGGCGCGACGCCGCGGAAGATATTGCCGCCGCCAATCACCACTGCCAGTTCCACACCCAGCTTCGACACCTCCGCGACGTCGGCGACCATGCGCTCGATGGTGGCGCGGTTGATGCCGAACGGATCGTCGCCCATCAGCGCTTCGCCAGACAGTTTGAGGAGGACTCGTTGGTAGGCTGGTTTTGTCATGAATAGGGCTCCTGTGGTCATTGGTTCATATTCGGTACTGCACCGGACGGGATCACCGCCCGGTTGTAAAAACGGGCCTTGCGGCCCGTTCTCTTTATTACTGCTTGGCAGCAGCCATCTGGGCTGCCACTTCCGCTGCGAAGTCGTCGACTTTCTTCTCGATGCCTTCGCCGACCACGTACATCGTGAATGCTTTCACGGTGGTGTTGGCGGCCTTCAGCATCTGCTCGACGCTTTGCTTGTCGTTCTTCACGAAAGCCTGGTTGAACAGCGACACTTCTTTCAGGTACTTCTGCACCGAACCGTCGATACGCTTGGCGACGATCTCGGCCGATTGCGGCTGCTTGCCTTCGGCGACGGCCTTGTCGGCGTCTTCCTTGGCTTTCAGCTGAGCAACCGAACGCTCTTTCTCGATCAGCTCGGCCGGCACTTGCTCTGCCGACAGGGAGACCGGCTTCATCGCGGCGATGTGCATCGCGACGTCCTTGCCGACCTGCTCGTCGGCGCCGTCGTAGTCGACGATCACGCCGATGCGGTTGCCGTGCAGGTACGATGCCAGCTTGCCGGTGGTTTCGAAGCGCTGGAAGCGGCGAACGGTCATATTCTCGCCGATTTTGCCGATCAGTGCCGTACGCACGTCGTCGAACGTCTTGCCGTCGACCGGCAGGGCGGCCAGGGCGGCGACGTCGGCCGGGTTGTTCTCGGCGACCAGCTTGGCAGCCAGGTTGGCCATGGCCATGAACTCGTCGTTCTTGGCGACGAAGTCGGTTTCGCTATTGATTTCGACCAGCGCGCCGACGTTGCCGGCGACGAAAGCCGTCACGACACCTTCAGCGGTGATACGGGCTGCCGCTTTCGATGCCTTGCCGCCCAGCTTGACGCGCAGGATCTCTTCGGCACGCGCCATGTCGCCTTCGGCTTCGTTCAGTGCCTTCTTGCATTCCATCATCGGTGCGTCGGTCTTGGCGCGCAGTTCGCCAACCATCGCTGCAGTAATCGCTGCCATGTTCATTCTCCTAAAAGTAGGAGCAAGCCGCCGTCTTCGGCGTCTTGCATATTATTAATCTGTTCAGGAATTGCTTACAAAAAGGGGCGCTCGATCTTAGGCTCGGCGCCCCCTTTACAGCTCAGCGGGCCGTGACCCGCGGGCAATTAAGCTTGCTCGGAAACTTCGACGAAGTCGTCAGCCGACTTGACCATCTCGGCGACTTCGTTGGTCGCGTTGGCGCGGCCTTCCAGGATCGCATCGGCGACGCCGCGTGCGTACAGGGTGATGGCCTTCGACGAGTCGTCGTTACCCGGGATCACGTGCGACACGCCTTCCGGCGAGTGGTTGGTATCGACCACGCCGATGACCGGGATGCCCAGCTTGCCGGCTTCGGTGACGGCGCCCTTGTGGTAGCCGACGTCCACGACGAAGATCGCGTCCGGCACGCCCTGCAGGTCCTTGATGCCGCCGATCGACTTCTGCAGCTTTTCCAGTTCGCGCGAGAACATCAGCGCTTCTTTCTTGCTCATCTTCTCGACTTCGCCCGACTCGATGGCAGCTTCCATGTCCTTCAGGCGCTTGATCGAGGTCTTGATGGTCTTGAAGTTGGTCAGCATGCCGCCCAGCCAGCGCTGGTCGACGTACGGCACACCGGCGCGCTGTGCTTCAGCGGCGATGATGTCGCGGGCCTGGCGCTTCGTGCCCACCAGCAGGATCGTGCCGCGGTTGGCGGCGATCTGCTTGATGGTCTTCATCGCATCCTGGTACATCGCCATGGTTTTTTCCAGGTTGATGATGTGGATCTTGTTGCGATGACCGAAGATGAACGGGGCCATTTTCGGGTTCCAGAAACGGGTCTGGTGGCCGAAGTGAACACCGGCTTCCAGCATTTCGCGCATAGTGACAGACATTGTATTCTCCAGGGTTGGGTCTTGAATGACGGCCGGTACACCCGTTTCCGGGCACCCTTGTCGGCCGCATTCGCGATTTACATTCACAAATTGCTCGATATGGACACGAGCAACCCGAGATTCTAGCGGGATTTGACACGAATTTCAAGCTCGGGCACGCATGCGGCTCTCAAAAGCGGCGGCGGCCGCCGGCCCGGCGGCGTTATGAATCACATATAATGACCGGCACAGAACTTATTGCAGAACGGATCAATATGGCAATTTCCATCAAGACCCCGGAAGACATCGAGGGCATGCGCATCGCCGGCCGCCTCGGCGCCGAGGTGCTCGACTACATCACGCCCTTCGTCAAGCCGGGCGTGACCACCGGCGAACTGGACCGCCTGTGCCATGAATACATGGTCAACGTGCAAGGCACCGTCCCCGCCCCGCTGAACTATGCGCCGCCGGGCTACCCGCCGTTCCCGAAAGCCGTCTGCACCTCCGTCAACGACGTGATCTGCCACGGCATTCCGGGCGACAAGGTCCTCAAGAATGGCGACGTGGTGAACATCGACGTCACCGTCATCACCAAGGACGGTTACCACGGCGACAACAGCCGCATGTTCTTCATCGGCGAACCGTCGAAGCTGGCGCGCCGCCTGACGGACATCACCTACGAATGCATGTGGCTGGGCATCAGCAAGGTGAAACCGGGCGCGCACCTGGGCGACATCGGCCACGTGATCCAGCAGCATGCGGAAAACGCGGGCTACTCCGTCGTGCGCGAATTCTGCGGCCACGGCATCGGCAAGGTGTTCCACGAAGAACCGCAAGTGCTGCACTACGGCCGCCCGGGCACGGGCGAGGAGCTGAAAGCCGGCATGATCTTCACGATCGAGCCGATGATCAACGCGGGCCGCCGCGAGATCCGCGAAATGCCGGACGGCTGGACGATCAAGACGAAGGACCGCAGCCTGTCGGCCCAGTGGGAACACATGATCCTCGTGACGGAGACGGGCTACGAAGTGCTGACGACGTCGGCCGGCACCCCGCCGCCTCCCGCCATCATCCAGCCGAAAGACACCGTCGCCGCCTGATCCGCCACCATGTCCACTGCCACCATCGCCCCGCCGCCGCAACCCCTGCAGCCGCTGCAATTGAAACAGCGACTGAAAGCCGAGCGCCAGCTCGTCATTGCCGACTTCCGCGCGAACGGCAAGCCGGAAAAACTGTTGCGCGGCCTGCGCCACAGCGTCGACGGCGTGCTGGCGGATGCGTGGCACGCGGCCGGTCTCCCGCTTGACGCGGCGCTCGTGGGCGTGGGCGGCTATGGCCGCGGCGAGCTGTTCCCGAATTCCGACGTCGACCTCCTGATCCTGCTGGGCAACCCGCCCGACGCGATCGCGCAGGCGAAGCTGGAAAACTTCGTGCAGCTGCTGTGGGACCTGGGCCTGGAGATCGGCCACAGCATCCGCACGGTGGACGAATGCATGACGGAGTCGGCCGCCGACATCACCGTGCAGACGAGCCTGCTGGAAGCCCGCCTCGTGACGGGCAATGAAGCCGTGTTCAACGAGCTGCTGCGCCGCTACGACGAGGCGATGGACCCGCAGGCCTTCTTCCAGGCCAAGACGGCCGAGATGCGCCTGCGTCACGCGAAATACGAATACACGCCGTTCTCGCTGGAGCCGAACGTCAAGGAAAGCCCGGGCGCGCTGCGCGACCTGCAGGTGATCCTGTGGGTGGCCAAGGCGGCCGGTCTCGCGAATTCCTGGAGCCAGCTCGCGATGCGCGACCTGATCACGCGCGAGGAAGCGCGCCAGCTGATGGAAAAGGAGCGCGCCTTCAAGGACATCCGCATCCGCCTGCACCTGCAGACGAACCGGCGGGAAGACCGCCTCGTGTTCGACGTCCAGACGGCCATCGCGGAAACGTTCGGCCTCACGTCGACCGGCGCAGGCCTCGATGCGCGCCGCGCCAGCGAATACCTGATGCAGAGATATTACTGGGCTGCGAAGACGGTGACCCAGCTGAACACGATCCTGCTGCAGAACATCGAAGCCTACCTGTTCCCCACGCCGTCGCAACCGGTGCCGATCAACCCGCGCTTCAACGAAGTGGGCGGCTTCATCGACATCGCCGCGGACGACACGTTCGAATCCACGCCTTCCGCCGTGCTGGAAATCTTCGTGCTGATGACGGAGCGCCCCGACATCAAGGGCATGACCGCACGCACGATGCGCGCCCTGTGGCACGCCCGCACCCTCATCGACGACGCGTTCCGCGCGAATCCGCAGCACCGCGCCCTGTTCCTGCGCGTGCTGCAGGCGCCCGTGGGCCTCGTGCACGCGCTGCGCCGCATGAACGACATGGGCGTCCTCGGCCGCTACCTGCCGAACTTCCGCCGCATCATCGGCCAGATGCAGCACGACCTGTTCCACGTGTACACGGTCGACCAGCACATCATGATGGTCGTGCGCAACATGCGCCGCTTCACGATGACGGAGCACGCACACGAATACCCGTTCTGCAGCCAGCTGATCGCGAATTTCCGCGACCGCTGGCTGCTGTACGTGGCCGCCCTCTTCCACGACATCGCCAAGGGCCGCGGCGGCGACCACTCGGAACTGGGCAAGGTCGATGCGCGCGAATTCTGCCGCGACCATGCGCTGTCCGAGGAAGACACGGAACTGGTCGTGTTCCTCGTGGAGCACCACCTGACGATGTCGGTGGTGGCGCAAAAGCAGGACCTGTCCGATCCGGACGTGATCCAGTCCTTCGCCCGCCTCGTGCGCGACGAACGCCACCTGACCGCGCTGTACCTGCTGACGGTGGCCGACATCCGCGGCACGAGCCCGAAGGTGTGGAATGCGTGGAAGGCGAAGCTGCTGGAAGACCTGTACAAGATGACGCTGCGCGTGCTGGGCGGCGAGCCGCCGTCGGCCGACCGCGAACTGCGCGCGCGCCAGCAGGAAGCGCTGGCGACGCTGCGCCTGTTCGGCCTGCCGTCCGATGCGCACGAGGCGCTGTGGAAGCAGCTCGACATGGCATATTTCCTGCGCCACGACGCGTCCGACATCGCCTGGCAGACGCGCTGCCTGGTCGACAAGCTGGGCCGCGACAAGCCCGTCGTGAAATCGCGCCTGGCGCCGATCGGCGAAGGCCTGCAGGTGACGGTGTACGTGCAGGACCAGCCCGACCTGTTCGCGCGCATCTGCAGCTATTTCGACCGCAAGAACTTTTCCATCCTCGACGCCAAGATCCACACGACGAAGGATGGCTACGCGCTCGACACGTTCCTCATCACGGACGAGCATTTCGCCAACAGCTACCGCGACATCATCAACCTGATCGAGCACGAGCTGTGCGAGGTGCTCGTGCACCAGGAACCCTTGTGCCCGCCGCTGCGGGGCCGGCTGTCGCGCATGTCGCGCAACTTCCCCATCACGCCGACCGTGGACATGCGCCCGGACGAGCGCGGCCAGTTCTGGGTGTTGTCCATCGGCGCCAACGACCGCAACGGGCTGCTGTACGCGATCGCGAGCGTGCTGGCGCGTTATCGCATCAACCTGCACACCGCCAAGATCATGACCCTGGGCGAGCGCGTCGAGGACGTGTTCCTCATCGATGGGCAGGCGCTCAATAACCAGCGGGTGCAGGTGCAGCTGGAGACCGAGCTGCTGGATGCCGTAAAAATCTAAGTTAAAGCGTCATTCCCGCGAAAGCGGGAATCCATACTGAGCCACAGAATTCTGTCATTCGAAAACGACTGCAGCCTGTCACCGGAGTGACTTCGGCGCTTCAGCATGGGTTCCCGCCTCCGCGGGAACGACGGTGTTTTTTGTTTTCGTATTTATCTGAAGTCACCATGACCGAACCCGTACGCCTCTCCAAACGCATGTCCGAACTTGGCCTGTCTTCCCGCCGCGAGGCCGACGAGTGGATCGCAAAAGGATGGGTGCGAGTCGACGGCGAGGTGGTCTCCGAGCTCGGCAGCAAAGTGCTGCCGCACCAGAAGATCACCGTCGAGCGCCAGGCCGCCGCCCAGCAGGCGAAGCGCGTCACCGTGCTGCTGAACAAGCCGGTCGGCTACGTCAGCGGCCAGGCCGAAGACGGCTACAAGCCGGCCGTCGTGCTCGTGAAGCCGGAAAACCGCTGGGCGGACGATCCGTCGCCCGAGCAGTTCCACCCCACGCAGCTGAAATCCCTCGTGCCGGCCGGACGACTGGACATCGATTCCGTCGGCCTGCTCGTGCTCACGCAGGACGGCCGCATCGCCAAGCAATTGATCGGCGAAGACACGTCCATCGAAAAAGAATACCTCGTACGCGTGCAGTACACGAAGCCGGGACGCCTGCCGGACGCCGACCTCAAGAAGCTGAACCACGGCCTGTGGATGGACGGCAAACCGCTGCTGCCCGCGAAGGTGCGCTGGCAAAACGACGACCAGCTCAGCTTCACACTGAGGGAAGGCCGCAAGCGCCAGATCCGCCGCATGTGCGACATGGTCGGCCTGAAAGTCATCGGCCTCAAGCGCGTGCGCATCGGGCGCGTGAAGCTCGGCGAACTGCCGCCCGGGCAGTGGCGCTACCTGGGCGCGGACGAGAGGTTTTGAGTCAACGGTGCGTTTTGGCGGGCTCAGGGCAACGTCAATGCGCGTGCCGCATCTGCATCCACGGATCGAGCACGCGCAGTTCAGCGAGCACCGCCCGCGGCGCCTCGACGGTGCCGCCGCTGTCCTGGTCCCACTCCAGCCTCAGCTTCGATCGGCCCCGGCGCAAGTCCACGCGGGCGTAATCGACCCACGCATCCTCGGCATCGTATTCGAACGTCTTCATCCAGCCGGTCCGCAGCAGCGCTTCGAGCGTCTGGCGCAGTGCAAACGGTGGGAGGTCCGAAATCGTTTCGGGGTGTAACTGGGGGTCGTTGAAGACGCCCAGGTATCTGACGAATTGTGAAATCCACGCCATCGCTGCCTCCCAACATCGGTTGACGTTGATTTCAGTCTACTTAGGCGGCGGGCACATTGACGTTCGCTAACGCACATAGCGGAACCAAATGCAGTTCGCATATGTCACAATTTTGTAACTTATTGTTTCAACAACGTCGTATGATCAGTTTCAGACAAGAATCTGGTGCAACTCCTCGAGACTGACGGGTTTCGTCAGATGGTGGGAAAAACCGCGGTTGCGGGTCTGGCGCCGGTCGGCGTCCTGCCCCCAGCCGGTCAGCGCCGCAATCCGCACGCCGGCGAAGCGTTCGTCCTGGCGCAGGCGGCGCGCGACTTCGTAACCGTCCATGCCGGGCATGCCCAGGTCGAGCAGGACACTGGTCGGCTGGAACGATTCGGCCATCGCCAGCGCGGCGCGGCCGTCGTACACGACGCGGACCTCGGCGCCATCCGCTTCGAGCAATAGCCCGAGCGTATCGGCGGCATCGCGGTTGTCGTCCACGACGAGGATGCGCTGGCCGTGGAACGGTGCGGCGGGACGCGCCTGGCCCAAGGGAGGCGCGTCGTCGTCGACGTCGCGCACGGGCGCAAGCGGTAGCCGCACGATGAATTCGCTGCCCTGGCCCGGTCCGGCGCTGCGCGCCTCGACGGTG
Organism: Massilia sp. CT11-108; assembly: GCF_047302915.1. Lineage (NCBI taxonomy): Bacteria > Pseudomonadati > Pseudomonadota > Betaproteobacteria > Burkholderiales > Oxalobacteraceae > Massilia > Massilia sp. CT11-108. Next base: position 10,906 of record NZ_JBKYMO010000120.1, read on the forward strand.
CCGTGGTGCATCTCGACGAGGCTGCGCACCATCGTCAGGCCGATGCCGAGGCCGCCCTGCCCCCGTCCCGCCGACCGGTGAACCTGGGCGAACATGTCGAACACGCAGGGCAGCGCGTCAGCCGGAATGCCGATGCCCGTGTCGCGCACGATGGCCACGACCTGGCCATCCTCGCGCCGCGCGTCGAACCAGATGCGCCCGCCCGTGTCCGTGTACTTGGCGGCGTTGTTGAGCAGGTTCGCAAACACCTGCGTCAGGCGCACGCGGTCGGCCTCGAGGACGAGCGGCTGCTCCGGCAGCGCGACGGCGAGCTGGTGACCGGCGCGGTCGATCATCGGCTGGCTCGTCTCGACGGCGCCGTGGACGATCTCGGCGAACGGCACCCGCTCCAGCTTCAGGTCGATCTTGCCGCGCGTGATGCGCGACACTTCCAGCAGGTCGTCGACGAGGCGCGCCATCTGCTTCACCTGCCGCCCCACCATCTCGACCACGCGGTCGGACTGGCGCCGGCCGTCGGGACGGCGCATCAGCTGCACCGCGTTGCTGATCGGGGCCAGGGGATTGCGCAGTTCGTGGGCCAGCGTCGCAAGGAACTCGTCCTTGCGACGATCGGCCTCCTTTAGGGCCTCCTCGGCCTGCACGGCCCCCGTGATGTCGAGCGAGATGCCGACATAGCCACGGTGTTCGCCGTCGCCCGAATGCCAGGGCGACGCATGGGATTCGAACCAGTGCCGGCTGCCGTCCTTCACGACCGTCTGGACACGCTGGGTGTAGGCGCCGCGTGTGCGGATCCCGTCGTACACGTCGCGCAGGTACCCGTCCATGTCGTCCGGCCGTGCGATGCTCTTCCAGCCGGTCCTGCCGTCCTCCGCAGACACGTCGTTCGTCACGCAGCGCTGGTTCAGGTAGATGACGTTGCCGTCCACGTCGAACTGGTACACGAGCGCGGGCGACGCATCGGCCAGCGCGCGGAACCGGCCCTCGCTCTCGCGCAGCGCATCCTCGGCGCGCCTGCGCACGGTGATGTCGTGGAACAGGATCGCCACGCGCGGCACCTGGCGCCCGCCGACCGGGTACACGAAGAAGTCGTACCAGTTGCCCAGCGGCTGCGAGAAGCATTGCGAGCGGCTGGAGACGCCGGTGCGCACGACCTGGGCGCAGGCGTCCAGCCAGCACGGCTCGTGCTCCGGGCGCATGCGGAGTTGGCCCGGCCCCACGTAGGCGATGTTGGCCATGCGCACGGCGGCCGGATTCGCTTCCGCGTAATCGAGGCCCGTCGGCCGGCCCGTGTCGTCGAAGCGGACGGTCGCGAGGAGAAAACCTTCGTCCATCGCCTCGAACAGCATGCGGTAGCGCCGCTCGCTCTCCGCCAGCGCGGCCTGGGTGCGGCGGCGCTCGTCGACGTCGATGTGCATGCCGACCCATTTGCGGACGCTCCCGTCGCGGTTGAACAGCGGCGCCGCGCGGGCATTGGTCCAGCGCCAGCCGCCGGACGCCATCTGCACGCGGAACTCGGCGTTCAGGACGCGGCGCGTACCGACGGCCGCGCGCCATTCGCGCAGCGCGTAGGCGCGGTCGTCCGGATGCACGGCCTCGATCCAGCCCACGCCCAGCGACGCCGATTCCGCCTGGCCCGTGTAGGCCGTCCAGCTGGGCGAACCGGTGACGACGCGGCCGTGCGCATCCGACTCCCACACGGTCTGCGCGAAGCCCTCGACCATCGCGCGGAACCGTTCCTCGCTCTCGGCCAGGCGCGCCTCAGTCTCCTTGTTCTCGGTGACGTCGATGACGAACAGCACGCAGCGCGCGTTCGCGCCGTCGCCCGAGATGCGCGCGGGCGCGAACAGGCCCCACCAGCGGCTGCCGTCCTTGCGCTTCATCTGCTTCGTGTACGGCAGCGTCACCCCCTTGTCGATGAGGTCGCGCAGCGCGCGCGCCGACACGTCCCAGAACTCGGGCGGCGTCATGTCGCGCCAGTTCGGCATCGTGCGCAGTTCGGCGCGCGTGTATCCCGTCATGCGCTCGAACGCGGCGTTGACGTCGCGCACGGTGCCGTCGATGTCGAAATACAGCACGCCGACGGTGCTGATGCTGAGGGTGGCGTCGATGAGGGCCTTGTGTTCGCGCAGCAGGCGCTCGGCCGCGCGGCTTTCCTCGACCTCGCGCTCCAGGTGCTCCTTGGTTTCAAGGACGGGCCGCAGGCGTTCCTCGACCTTGCGCTCGATCTCGCCGCCGCCGGCCTGGTGCGCGGCCGCGGCGAACGCCGCGCAGGTG
>NZ_JBKYMO010000121.1:0-13145 GCF_047302915.1 Massilia sp. CT11-108
GTACGAATCGCGCGTGCTCGTGCTGGCGGACGCGCTGCCGTCGGCGCCGGCGCCGGTAGCCGCCTCGATCGAGATCGCGGACCTGGGCCGTGACTGGAGCCTGCGCTTCCCCGGCAAGGCGCAGGCGCAACGTCTCGCCGCGCTGCGCTCGTGGACGGACGACGAGGCGACCCGCTACTTCTCGGGCGTCGCCACCTACGAAAAAGACGTCGAGCTCACGGCGGCGCAACTGCGCGCGCCACGGCTCGTGCTGGATTTCGGTACCGGCACGCCGCTGGAATCGGCACCGAAAGTCCCGGCCGGCATGCGCGCGATGTTCGACAGCCCCGTGCGCGAAGCGGCGCAGGTATATGTCAATGGCCGCCGTGCGGGCGCCGTGTGGCATCCGCCGTATGCCGTCGACGTCACGGGCTATCTGCGGCCGGGCCGCAACCGGATCGAGGTGCGGGTCGCCAACCTCGCGCTGAATGCGCTGGCCGGCCATGCGCTGCCGGATTACCGGCTGCTGTCGGCCCGCTACGGCCAGCGCTTCGTCCCGCAGGACACCGCGCTGATCGCACCGCAGCCGGCCGGCCTGCTGGGCTCCGTCAAGCTGCTGGGTGCGGGCCAATAACAACGACAGGAGAACAACATGACGACGACCCGACGATTCACGATGCTGGCCGCGAGCGTCGCGCTGGCGCTGCCGGCGTTTGCGCAGACGACCGGCTACCCGCAACCGACGCCCGCCATGCAGGCCATCATCGACAAGGACATCAGCCGCCATTTCGGCGACGCGCCGGCCGCTGCGGGCCCGCTCGCGACGGACTTGTCGCCCGAACTCACGCCCGCTGCCATCGACAAGGCCTTGCGCAAGGTCGCGGACTGGCAGCTCGCGCGCTCGCAGCCGTATTTCTCGCGCATCTGGACGGAGAGCGTGATGTACACCGGCTTCATGGCGGCGTCCGAGGCGACCGGCGATACCAGATACCGCGACGCGATGCTCGCGATGGCGCGCCATTTCGACTTCCAGGTGCGCGACCGCCTGCCGAACGCGGACGACCTGTCGATCGCGCAGACCTACCTCGACCTGTACTTCCAGGAGAAGAACCCGGGCATGCTGCGCCTGACGAAGGCCGAGATGGACGACCTGCTGCCCCTGGCGACGCTCAAGCCGAACGATCCGCGCATCCCGTGGTGGTGGTGCGACGCGCTGTTCATGGCGCCGCCCGTGTGGGCGAAGATGTACAAGGCGACGGGCGAACGTAAATATCTCGACTACATGCACCTGAACTGGAAGCGCACGTACGATCTCCTGTACGACAAGGACGAGCATCTGTACGCGCGCGACGCCAGCTACAAGGACAAGCGCGAGGCGAACGGCAGGAAGATCTTCTGGTCGCGCGGCGAAGGCTGGGTGATGGGCGGCCTGGCGCGCGTGCTGGACTACGTGCCGGCGGACGATCCGCAGCGCGGCTTCTATGTGCAGCAGCTGCGCGAGATGTCGGAAAAGCTCGCGTCGCTGCAGGGCGCGGATGGCCTGTGGCACGCGGGCCTGCTCGATCCGAAGACATACCCGCTGCCGGAGATCTCGGGCTCCGCGCTGTTCGTGTACGGCATGGCGTATGGCGTGAATCACGGCCTGCTCGACGGCGCGAAGTACCGGCCCGTGATCGCGAAGGCCTGGGCCGGCATCCTGAAGAACGTGTACGCGGACGGCCGCGTCGGCAATATCCAGCAGACGGGCGCCGAGCCGGCGTTTTATCGTCCTTCGTCCAGCTACGACTATGGCGTCGGCGGCTTCATGCTGGCGGCCGCGGAACTGAAGCGCATGGCGCAGGGAGGCGTGCGATGAGCGAGACCAGGGCCTTCGTCATGCGGCTGAAGCCGGGGAACGTCGACGAGTACAAGCGGCGCCACGACGACATCTGGCCGGAGCTGGCGGACCTGCTGCGCGCGTCCGGCATCCACGATTATTCGATCTTCCTCGACGAGGCGTCGCTGCAGCTGTTCGCGGTGCTGAAGCTGCGCGACGGGCACACGGTCGCCGCGCTGCCGGAGCATCCCGTCATGCGGCGCTGGTGGGATGCCATGGCGCCGCTGATGGAGGTCGAGCCGGGGAACCGGCCGAAGGAGTGGCCGCTGCGGCAGGTCTTCCACCTGCCGTGACGGATTGCCTACTTCGCGGGGTCGAGCAGGCCCCGCGCCTTGAGCCATTCCTCCGCCCGTTTCGGCCACGCCGACGCCGTCCCGAGCCCCGTCCGCATTCCCATCCCGTGCGACCCATGCTCGAACAGATACATTTCGGCCGGCACCTTCGCCCGCGTCAGCGCCTGGTAGAACAGGATGCTGTTCTCGACCGGCACCGTCTGGTCTTCCTGCGTGTGGATCAGGAGCGTCGGCGGTGTGGCGGCCGTGACCTGCCGTTCGACCGACATCAGCCGCACGTCGGCCGGGGACGGGTCGGCACCCAGCAGCGCCTTGCGCGAGCCGGCATGCACGGCCGGGCCGTCCATCGTGATCACGGGGTACATCAGCACGAGGAAGTCGGGACGCGCGCTGACCTTGTCCAGGTCCGCGGGCGGATGTGGTACCGTGCCGCCTGGGACCGCACGAGGCGGACGGCGCGCAGCACGTCGCGCAGAGGCGCCGGGTGGCCGAACTCCTGCATGCGATACTTGAGCACGAAGCTCGTGATGCCGAGGGTGCCGAGCCATGCCGCGTACTGCTCGCCTTCGCGCGCCGTGGACAGGCGCACGTAGCCGCCGCCAGGGCAGATGATGACGGCGGTGCCGTTCGGGCGGTCGACGGCGGGGCCGTACACGGTCAACGTCGGCTCGCTCACGTTGGACACGCGGCCGTCGTCGACGTGTTCCGGACCGAGGCCGGGCTTCGCATCCGGCATGCCTTCGGGCCACAGCGGGATCGTGGCCGTAGCGGGAATTTGCGGCGCGGCGAAGGCGGCATCGACGGCTCCGGCGAGCACGGCACCGGCAACGAGTTTCAAAGTGCGTCTCCTGGTTTCATTCGAACGATTCATTTGAGGTCCTGACATGGTAAAACTTGGATGGTTGGGCGGCGCACTACTGTGCGCGGGTTTGCTGGGGTGTGCGTCGACGCCGGCGCGCGTCGATGGTCCGCTCGGCGCCTTGGACATCGTGACGACGCCGGCCGCCGCGCTGGACGCCGTCTGGCAGCCGCGCGCCGACGGCGTCATAGCGGTGGCGGGCAAGCCGTCCGGCTTCATCGCCACGCGCGATACGTACACCGATTATCGCCTGCACGTGGAATGGCGCTGGACCGGCAAGCCGGGCAACGGCGGCGTGCTGCTGCACGTGGCGTCCGGGCCGAAGGACGGCGTCTGGCCCTACAGCATCCAGGTGCAGACCAAGCATGGCGCCGCCGGCGACCTGTTGCCGATGGCGGGTGCGACGTTCAACGAACCGCTGACGACGGCGCCGGGCGCCTACCCGCCGATCAAGGCGCATGTCGCGGCGGACAGCGAGCGTGCGCCCGGCGAGTGGAACAGCATGGACGTGCTGGTGCGCGGCGGCTGCATCGACGTGACGATCAACGGCGTCGCGCAGAACGCCGTCACGATCGCGCAGCCGGCGACGGGCCGCATCGGCTTCCAGCTCGAAGGCACGCCGTACGAGCTGCGCAACCTGCGCGTGGAACGGCTTTAACGCTTGAGCCATGATTCCGGCACCGGCACGATGCAGATGTTCAGCGTGCGGCCATCCGCCGACAGCATCGCGGACTGGATCTCGATGCGCGTGCCGTCCGGGCTGAACGTCGGGTGAGGGTGGTCGGCGGCCGTCGTCTTGTGGCCCGTCGTCAGCAGCTTCATTTCGTGCGACGCGCGGTCGATCAGGTACAGGCTGCGGCTGAAATCGTCGCCGACGGCGAAGCGGCCGTCGCTGGACCCGTGCACGTGCCAGAAGCCGCTGCCGGACGGCGTCTGGCCGACGATCTGCATCTGGCGCGTGCGCAGGTTGACGATGGCGAGGCCGGTCGGTTTTTCGCGCGTGCCCGTCCGGCCCCAGCCGTCGTCCTGGCCGGGATTCGCACCGCCGACGTCGGTGGCCGGCGCGTCCACTGCTGCGGCCGCGCCGGGGATCGCGCGGTGGCCCATGATGGCGAGGGCCACTTCGTCCTTGCCGATCACCGCTTCGTGCGTCACCCATTCGTACGGCGCTTCCGGATACAGCGGGCGCAGGCCGCTGCCATCCGCCTGCACGGTCCACGTGCGCTGCGGCGACTTGCCGCCCGTCTCCCAGCAGAACACGATCTCGCCCGGATTCCACAGATTCGCCTGGATGTGGCCCACCTGGAACGGCACCGACACGACATGGCGCACCTCGCCCGTACGCACGTTCACGCGCGCGATGCCGGCCGGGCCGGCGCCCATCTTGCGCGGGCCGAACGCCGGCTCCAGCTTCGTGCCCGGCGCCAGGTGGCGCGCCGCCTCGTGCGGGCCGACGCGGACGTACAGCCACTCCTCGTCGGCGTCCAGCGCCGTGTCGCCATAGGCTTCCATCGAGGCCGGCAGGGTCGCGGCCACGCGCTGGTAGCTGGCCGCGTCGCGCATGCGGGCGGCCGCGCTGTCCGCGAATACGCGCGCGAGGTCGACCTCGACGACTTGCCGGTCGTCGCCCGCGCGGCGCAGGAAATACAGCTTCATCGATTTGCGGGCCGCGTTCAGCATGCCCTCGTAGCCGCCTTCCGTGACCTGCACGATGTCGCCGGTCTTTTCGTTGACGGCCATCGCCTCGTTGCCGGCCAGGTGCGAACGGAAGATCAGCCACTGGCCGTCCGCGGTCCACTGCGGGTGCGTCTGGTAGATCTTGGAATCGCCATGCGGGCGGCTCGTGAGGAAGGTCAGGCGGGTGCCGGTGACGGGATCGACGACTTCCTTGCGTTCGGACGGGAAGCGCTGGCCGATGGCGGCGCGGGCGTCGAGGGATGCGAGCAGTGTGCAGCACAACGTCAATACGGTCAGTATGCGCATGGGCAGTCTCCTTGTTTTTGGAATCCGATCATTGTTGCAGCGGCGGCCGCGCACAACCGATCATTTTCCTGATTCTTTCGGCGGCCCCGTTTTGACGACGGCCGGCGCGAGCATAGAATGCAACGCAGAACAACGAACCCGAATCCCGCCATGCCGCTGCTTTCTACCCTGCGCCGATTGCTCCACGCCCCGCTCATCCTGCTCGCCTGTGCGAGCGTCCACGCGCAACCGCTGCCGGCGGCCGTCAATACCGACCCGGCCCGCGCCCAGGTCACGCTGCCGGAGCCCGCGAATCCCGCGCTGCCGTCGCTGGTCCTGATCGGCGATTCTACGGTCCGCAACGGCCGCGACGACGGCCAGGGCAAGGGCGCGGCCGGCCAGTGGGGATGGGGCAATCCGGTCGCCGCCTGGTTCGATCCGGCCAGGGTCAACGTCGTCAACCGCGCCGTCGGCGGACTCTCGAGCCGCACCTACATCACGAGCGGCCACTGGGAGCGCACGCTGGCTTTCGTCAAGCGGGGCGACATCGTCGTCATGCAGTTCGGTCACAATGACGCCGGCGCCGTCAACGACACGAGCCGCGCACGCGGCACGATTCGCGGCATCGGCGACGAGACCGAGGAGATCGACAACCTGCTCACCCACAAGCACGAGACCGTGCACACCTACGGCTGGTACCTGCGCCGGTTCGTGGCCGACATTCGCGCCAGGGGCGCCACGCCCATCATCTGCTCGCCGATCCCGCACAAGCAGTGGGACGCGGCCGGCCACGCGAAGCGCGACCGCGACACGTACGGCGGCTGGGCCGCGGCGGTGGCAAAGGCGGAAGGCGTCGGCTTCATCGACCTGAACGAGGGCATCGCGCGCCGCTACGATGGCTTGGGCCATGACGCCGTCGTGCAGCTGTTTCCGCAGACGACGCCGGACGAGCACACGCACACCAACTGGGCGGGCGCGGTCCTGAATGCGCAAGTCGCCGTGGAAGGCATGAAGGCGTTGGGCGACCCGCGCATCGCCGCGTGGCTGAAGCCCCAGGCACCCGTGAATCCGCAGCCGCCCGTGCGCGAGGATGACCGCCCCGTCGTCGACGCGCGCGCGGTGCGCGACGAGGCACCGCGCGATGCCAGCCTGCCGACCCTGTACCTCGTCGGCGATTCGACGGTGAAGAGCGGCGGCGTGAACGGCGCCATCGGTTGGGGCGAGCGCATCGCACCGTATTTCGATGCCCGCAGGATCAACGTGGTGAATGCCGCGATCGGCGGCCGCAGCAGCCGCACGTATTACACGGAAGGGCGCTGGGACAAGGTGCGCGACCAGTTGAAGCGCGGCGACGTCGTGCTGATCCAGTTCGGCCACAACGACGGGGGCCGCATCGGCGACCCGGCGATGAAGAACCGCGCGTCGGCGCCGGGCACCGGTCCGGAGACCGTCGAGGACACGCGTCCGGACGGCGCGAAGGAACAGGTGCACAGCTTCGGCTGGTACATGGCGCGTTACGTCGCCGATGCGAAGGCGAAGGGCGCCACCGTGGTCCTCGTGTCGCCCGTGCCCCATCGCGACCGCTGGCAGGAAGGCCGCGACTTCGCGACGTTCGCCGACTGGGACCGCCAGGTGGCCGAGGCCAGCGGCGCGCTGTTCATGGACCTCACGCTGCTCGTGGCGGACGGCTACAGGCGGATCGGCGCGGACAAGGTGAACACGCTGTTCGCCGATGCGCGCACGCACACGAATGCGGCGGGCGCCGAATTCAACGCGGAGCGCGTCGTCGCCGGCCTGAAGGCGCTGCCGGGCAATCCGCTGGGCGCTTATTTCGCCGACCGCGCGCTGGCCGCGCAATGAGGTCCGCACTGATCCTGGCGGTGGCCCTGTGCGGATCCGCCCAGGCCGACGACTGCGCCGCGTGGGGCCGGCCCGGCGCGGTGTTGTTCCAGGACGATTTCAGCAAGCCGCTCAGCGGCTGGGTGGCCGAGTATGCGCGCAAGCCGGGCAACGTCGTCGAGGGCCGCGCTGGGCGGCGCGGGATGGGCGGCGACGGCGGCGCCCCCGTGTGGCGCGATCGGCCGCTGTATGGCAATGTGCTGATCAGTTTCACGCGCCGCGTGATCGTCGACGGCGGGAAGAACGACCGCCTGTCCGACCTGAACGTGTTCTGGATGGCGCGCGATCCGAGGCGCGCCGACCTCTTTACGCGCAGCGGCAAGTTCGAGGACTACGACGACCTGTCGCTGTACTACGTGGGCATCGGCGGCAACCGCAACACGACGACGCGCCTGCGCCGCTATGGCGGGGGCCGCCGTGAACTGGTCGCCGACTACACGGACGGCGCGCATCTGCTGGAGGCGAACCGCGACTACCGCATCGAGATCGCGGTCTACGAGGGCTGCACGCGCGTGCGCGTGGACGGCAATACGTGGTTCACGTATCGCGACCCGCATCCATTGACGTCCGGCCGGTTCGGGCTGCGCACGACGTGGTCGCGCCAGGCGGTGGACGACCTGAAAATACAACGACTCGACTGACAGGAGACATGCTTGAAGAACCGTTTGAAGCCCTGCGTGGCAGGGGTGCTGGCCGCCTGCGCGCTGCACGCGTCAGCCCAGCAGGCGCCGGCCCCGCAGGAACAAGGCCCGGCCCCGGCCGACGCCATGCTGCACGCGCTGGACGTGCACTACCCGACGCCTTATCGCGCGATGGACGCGGCCGAGGTCAAGGCCGTGCTGGACCGCGTGTTCGACTACCTGGACAAGGTCACGCCGGCCGCGGTGATCGACCAGCGCACGGGCGTGCCCATCGCGGACCTGTCCACGCCGAACGCGAACGCCGTGCTGAAGCCGGGCGACTTCCGGCTGACGAGCTATGAATGGGGCGTCACCTACACGGGCATGCTGGCCGCCGGCGCCGCCACGGGCGACCGCCGCTACACGGATTACGCGCTCAAGCGCCACGAACTGCTGGCGCGGCTGACGAAGACCTATCTGCCGCTCGTCCAGGCCGACCGCGAGCATGCCGCCGCGCCCATCAAGAGCTTCCTGAACCCGCACGCGCTGGACGATGCCGGTGCGCTGTGCCAGAGCTTTCTGAAGGCGAAGCTCGAGGGGTCGCCGGTGGACTATTCGCAGATGATCCCGATCTGCGGCGACTTCGTCACGAAGAAGGAATACCGGCTGAAGGACGGCACGCTGGCGCGCGGCGGTCCGGACGGCCGCGGCGGCGTGAAAATGCGCCCGCTGCCGGATACGCTGTGGCTGGACGACATGTTCATGGGCGTGCCCACGATCGCGTACCTCGGCAAGGCGACGGGCGATGCGCGTTACTACGACGACGCGGCGCGCCAGGTGCTGCAATTCTCGAAGCGCATGTTCAACAAGAACCTCGGCATCTACATGCACGGCTATGTGGAAGGCTTGCGCGACCACCCGGAGATGCACTGGGCGCGCGCGAACGGCTGGGCCGCGATGGCGATGGTCGAGGTGCTGGAAGTCCTGCCGAAGACGCACAAGGACTACAAGGCCGTACTGGAACAGCTGCGCGCGCACGTCAAGGGGCTCGCCAGCTACCAGACGAAGGACGGCTTCTGGCACCAGCTCATCGATCGCAGCGACACGTACCAGGAAACGTCCGCCACCGCGATCTACGCCTACGCCATCGCACGCGCCGTCAACCGCGGCTATGTCGACGCGCAGGCCTACGGACCGATGGCGAACCTCGCGTGGAACGCCGTCGCGAGCAAGGTGCAGCCGAACGGGCAGATCGAAGGCATCTGCGTGGGCACGGGCATGGCGTTCGATCCCGCGTTCTATGCGTACCGGCCGACGAGCGTGAAGGCGGCGCACGGGTACGGGCCCACGTTGCTGGCCGGCGCCGAGATCATCGCGATGAACCGCAAGTTCAGGTTCGGGCTGAACGACAGTGGGTTGATGTACCAGGGCGTGCGCTGACTCAGACTTCGATGATCAGATCTTCCCGGAACGCGGCCTGCTCGCCCTTGTTCGCATACCCGAGCGGATTCGCGACCACGCGGCAGCGCCAGCCCGTGCCTTCGACCACGTAGTCGTTCGCGCAATGGAGGTGGCCGTGCATCCACACGTCCGCGAACGGCAGCAGGTCGTCCAGCGCATTGCAAAAGCCTGCCGTGCCGGGCGAGATGCCGTAGCGCGGATCGGCGCTGCGCAGGGTCGGGGCGTAGTGCGTGACGGCGATCGTGGTGCCGTGGAACGGCGTGGCCAGTGCGTTGCGCAGCCAGGCCTGGCAGCCGAACGACAGTTCCCGCTGGCCCTCCGCCAGCAGCGGCACGCCATCCACGAGCGTCGTGTTCCCGGAGAGGTAGTAGTTCGCGGCGCGGAATGCCTTTTCGCGCTGCTTGAGCTGGCGCCCGATGTCGGTCTCGGAGACCGCCAGGGCGTCGAAGTCGGCCCACAGCGTCGTGCCGATGAAGCGGACGTCGCCGAGGGTGACGATCGCGCGGTCGAGCCACGTGATGTCCAGCGCGGCACAGGTCGCGCGCAGGCGCGCCAGCGTGGCGTCGAAATCGAGGCCGTCGAATTCGTGGTTGCCGGGAACGTACAGGACGCGCGCCGCGGCGCCCGTCGTGGCCGGGGCGAAGCGACCGAGGCCGAAGTCGTCGGTGTCCAGGCGCGAGCGGGCCTGGTAGGAACCGATGTCGCCGGCGAGCACGACGACGTCCGTGTCGGCGAAGATGGTCGGCTGGAACCCGGGGTCGCGTTCGAGGTGAAGGTCGGAGAAGAGCTGGATACGCATCCAGCAAGTATACCTGTCTTCGCGAACGGACCCCGGTTCGATGCGTTACTTGCCGGCCTGCTGCAGTTTCTCGCCGGCGCGTTCCAGGCCGCGGCCCGTGGCGGCCGTCGCGTCCTTCGCGCCTTCCTTCACGTTCTGCGCGGCTTCGTGCGATTCCTGGCGCACTTCGGCGCCGGCCTGCTGCATCTTGTCGCCGGCGCGGTCGGCCGCTTCCTTGACGTTCTGGTTGGCCTCGTGGGCCGCTTCCTTCGCATTCTCGCCGGCCTGCTGGGCAGCGGCGTTGGCGTTGGCCGCGGCTTCCTTCGACTCGGCGGCAGCCTTGGCGCCCGCGTCGTCGATGGCCTTGCCGGCTTCCTGGGCCGGACCCATGCCGTTCTTGTCCTCGGCCTTGTGGCAACCCGTGACCAGCACGGCGACAGCAAGCATGATGCTCGAAATGGTAGTGGCTTTCATAATGTTCTCCTAGTAAGAAGTTGTCACTTAGATTACACAATTTCGTAAAAATGCGGCGTACGATACGGCTGGGCCGGTTTCGGGCGCCTCGAGGATCACATGGAGAGAACGGAGAAAGGCCTGCCGCGGTTGACCGCGCGGCAACCGTCCGCATCCCGCGGATGGGGAGGGACGGTCGCCGGGAGAGAGGATCAGATGGCCCAGCCGCCCGCGTAGAACGCGGCCAGCGCGAGGGCGATGCTGACGGTGCCGAAGTTCAGCTTGCGCCATTCGCCGGCCAGCACGCGGCCGATCACGAGGGTGCAGAAGCCCAGCATGATGCCGGTGACGATGTTGCAGGAGAGGAGGATGAACACGGCGCATACGAGGCCGGCCAGCGCATCGAGCTTGTCGTCCATGTTCATGTGCGCCACGCTGCTCAGCATCAGCAGGCCGACGTACATCAGCGCCGGTGCGGTGGCATACGACGGCACCAGGCCGGCCAGCGGCGAGAAGAAGATCAGGCCGAGGAACAGCATGCCGACGACGACGGCGGTGAGGCCGGTGCGCGCGCCGGCCGCGGTGCCGACACCCGATTCGATATAGGCCGCTGCCGGTGCGCCGCCCACGAGGCTCGAGAACAGGGAGCTGACCGAATCGGCCGTCAGGGCCTTGCCGCCGTTATGGATGTAGCCGCGCGCATCGACCTGGCCGGCCTGGCCGGCGACGGCGCGGATGGTGCCGGTGGCGTCGAACACGGCGGTCATCACGAGGGCCAGCACGCTGGGCAGCACGGCCATGCTGAGCGCGCCCTTGACGTCCATCGCGCCGATCAGCGACGCGTGGCCCGGGCTGCTCAGTTGCGGCCACGAGAAGATGCCGGTGAAGTGCACTTTCGGATCGAAGGCCAGGCCGAGGGCGGAAATCGCGATTACGACGAGCAGGATGCCGCCCGGGACCTTGCGCTGTTCCAGGCCGAAGATGGCGGCCAGGCCCAGGATGCTCATCAGGACCGGGAAGGAGGTGATCTGGCCCAGCGCGACGGGCAGGCCCGCGCCCGCGTTCTTGACGACGAGGCCGACTTCGCTGGACGCGATCATCAGCAGGAACAGGCCGATGCCGACGCCCGTGCCGTGCGCGACGCCGGACGGGAGATTCTGCAGGATCCACGAGCGCAGGCCCGTGATGGAGATCGCCGTGAAGATGAGGCCCATCAGGAACACGGCGCCCAGCGCGATCGCCGGCGTCAGGCCCTTGCCCAGCACGAGGCCGAACGCGGTGAAGGCGGTCAGCGAGATCGCGCAGCCGACGGCGATCGGCAGCCGCGCCCAGAAGCCCATCAACAACGAACCGAAGGCCGCGGTCAGGCACACGGCCACGTACACCGCGCTGACGTCGAAGCCGGCCTGGCCCAGCATGCCCGGCACGACGAACACGGAATACACCATCGCGAGGAAGGTGGTGACGCCGGCCACCACCTCCGTGCGCTGGGTGCTGCCGCGCGCCGAGATCTGGAAGTACTCGTCGATTTTGCCGGTGGCGGCAGGTGGGGACGTGAAAGTCTCCGCGCGTTCGACGCGCTGGAGTTGAGGCTGTGACATGGCTGCTGCTCCTCTATGTTATCGGTCCCGGCGCGCATTGCTTGGACGCGGCACCGGGTTGTCTCATCGTTATGAGTAGAGAAGCTTAGGGCCGAAGGCGCGCGGCGAACCATGCATCCTATGCATAGGCACTATACGCGTCGGCGTATTGCGTTTGCCGCGATCGCGTTATCGGGCGGTCCGCACGGACAGTTCGACGTCGTCCGCGAACGGCATCGACAGGTAACCGGACGCCGGCGCGCGCATGCGGGCGAGGTAGTCCGGGCAGTGGTCCGCATTGTCCGCGACGATCGCCGCGCCCGGGCGCAGATGCGGTTCCAGCAGCGCGAGCACGTCGGGATAGAGCGCCTTGGCGCCGTCCAGCAGGACGAGATCGATGTCATCCGGCAGGTCGCCGGCCAGCGTCTGCAGGGCGTCGCCCGCGCGGATCTCGACGAGGTCGAGCAGGCCCGCGGCAGCCAGGTTGGCGCGCGCCCGCTCGACTTTCGCCGGCTCGAATTCGCTGGTGATCAGGCGACCGCCGCCATTGTCGCGCAGCGCGGCGGCCAGGTGGATGGTCGAGATGCCGAACGACGTGCCGAATTCGACGATGGTCCGGGCCCGGCTCGAGCGGGCCAGCATGTAGAGCAGGACGCCGGTGCCGCGCGAGACGGGCAGGGCGAGGTCCTTCAGGCGGCCGTACAGGTCGCGGTAATCCGTCTTGCTGCGCATGAGGCGTTGCAGTTCCGCTTCCGGCAGGTCGCGGCAGGCGGCCAGCGGCGATTCGGCATCGGTCTCGGCGAACAGGCGCGCCAGCAGCGGGGCGACGGGGTCGGTGGCAAGGGTAGTCATCGTGGTTCCTTGTGGTGGTGAGTAGGTCCGGTTATTATGCGAATAATCCTTCAGGTTTTCTATTCGCATTCCCGGAGCCCCCGATGACCGAACGCCGCCGCCCCCAGATCGCCTCGCGCAAGGCACCGAAACAGGCCCGATCCAATGAGCTCGTGGCGGCCGTGCTGGAGGCGGCTGTTCAGGTTCTGGCGGCGGAAGGGGCGCAGCGCTTCACGACGTCGCGCGTGGCGGAAAAGGCGGGCGTCAGCGTCGGGTCGCTGTACCAGTACTTCCCGAACAAGGCGGCGATCCTGTTCCGCCTGCAGAGCGACGAATGGCGCCGCACGACGGCCATGTTGTCCGCCATCCTCGCGGACACGGCGCGGCCGCCGCTGGACCGGTTGCGGTCACTGGTGCACGCGTTCGTGCGGTCGGAATGCGAGGAGGCGGCGATGCGCGTGGCGCTGAACGATGCGGCGCCGCTGTACCGCGATGCGCCCGAGGCGCGCGCGGTGCGGCAGTCGGGGGAGGAGGCCGTGCGGACGTTCCTGGCA
>NZ_JBKYMO010000122.1:0-13140 GCF_047302915.1 Massilia sp. CT11-108
ACATCCTGCCAGCTGCGCAGCGCGGGCGGCGGCACCCATCCGGTCCGGACAGGCGGCAGGCAACGCAACCATGCCGCGGGCTTCGGCATGCACGTCCAGATCGGTGCGCCGAGCGCCGACGAGGCGGTGCGCATCGGCGCCTGGCTGAATCAGCGCGCGCCACTGTTCATCGCGCTTTCCGCAAGCTCGCCGTACTGGCGTGGGCAGGACTCGGGCTTTTGCAGCGCACGCAACAACGTGGCCGGTAGGTTCCAGGGCAGCGGCATGATGCCGCCCGCGCTGCGCAGCTGGCAGGATGTCGTGCAGCATGTCGCGCGTCTCGCGCGATACGGCCTCGCCACGCGCGTCGAGGACGTCGACTGGGACGTCCGTCCGGATCCCGGGAATGGGGCGGTCGAGCTGCGCGCGCTCGACGCGCCTTTGCGTCCGGCCTATGCCGTGGCCCTCGCGTGCTACGCGCGCGAGTTGTGCGTCGAAGTCGCGGAACGCCCCGGCAGCTGGCCCTGCCGGCGGGCCGCCGACGTGTATCCATGGAACCGCTTCAACGCCACGCGGCGCGGCGTGCTGGGCGCGTGGATCGACCCGTGCACGCGGAAGAAACACAGCATAGCTCACGTGGTGCGAGACGACCTCGCCCGCCTGGCGGCACGCTCGGACGATCCGGACTTCCCGGCCGCGTGCGTATTGATCGATGAGCTGCTGCATAATGGTGGACAGGCACGCTGGCTGACCGCGCACATGGCCGCCGGCGCCCGGCCGGATGACCTGGCGCGGCTGGCGAGCACGATGTTCGACAGCCCGGTGGTGCCCGCATGGAAAGTGGAACGATGAGAGTATTGCTGGTGGAAGACGATCCCATGATCGGCAGCGTCGTGCAGCACGCGCTGCGCGACGCCAGCTACGCGGCCGACTGGGTATGCGACGGCGAAGCGGCGCTGACGGCGCTGCTGGTGCATGAGTACGCGCTGGTCCTGCTGGACCTGAACCTGCCCCGCATGGACGGCATGGAGGTGCTGCGCCGCATCCGCGCGGCGCACAACGGCGTTCCGGTGCTGGTGCTGACGGCGCGCGAAACGACGGAAGACCGCGTGGCCGGCCTCGACGGCGGCGCGGACGACTATCTCGTCAAGCCGTTCGCGATGAGCGAACTGCTGGCGCGCATGCGCGCGCTGAGCCGCCGCGCCGAGGGTACGGGCAGCACCGTGCTGGGCAACGGCATCGTCGAACTCGATCCCGCGACCCACGAGGCGCGCGCCGGCACGGCGACCGTGCGCCTGACGGCGCGCGAATTCCCCCTGCTGCAGGCGCTGCTCGTACGACCAGGCGCCATCCTCTCCCGCCTGGAACTCGAACACAGGGTCTACGGTTGGAACGAAGAGGTCGAGAGCAACGCGATCGAGTTCCTGATCCATTCGATCCGCAAGAAGCTGGGCAGCGACATCATCAAGAACGTCCGGGGCGTTGGATGGATGGTCGCGAAGGGCCGTTGACGGCGTCGTTGCGCTTCAGGCTGTCGCTGTGGATCTCGGCGGCCATCCTGATCGGCGCCGCCGTCGCCGGCCTCTACTCCTACATGGCCGCCACCGCCGAGGCGCACCGCGGCCAGGACACGCAGCTGCGCCAGGTCGGCTACCTCATCAGCAGACTGGACGCCGTGCCGACATCGCCGATGGCGCGCGAAAACGTGGGCGACGTCGATTTCGACGCCCGCCTGGTCGTGCGTTTCATCGACGCGCCCGGCACGCGCATTCCCGAACCGGAAAGGCCCCCGCGTTTCGGCCCGTCCCTGCCCGACGGGTTGCAGACGGTTGCCATCGGCGACGAAACCTGGCGCGTCTTCGTCCGCACCAACGCGAAAGGCGTACGCGTCGCCGTCGCGCAGCAGACGGCGGTCCGCGACGCCGCGGCCCGCTCGAGCGCCCTGCGCACCGTGATGCCCATCCTGTTCCTCGGTCCGGTCCTCATCCTGCTGGCGGCGCTGCTGGTGCGTACGATGTTCCTGCCCCTGCAAAGGCTGGCCGTACAGCTCGGCAAGCGCCGCGGCCACGACTTGCGGGAACTGGACCGGACGCCGCTCCCGTCCGAGGTGTGGCCTTTCGTCAGCGAGATCAACAAGCTGATCGCCCGCACCGCGCGCGCGCTGGCGCTGCAGCGGCGCTTCATCGCGGACGCGGCGCATGAACTGCGTTCGCCGATGACGGCCATGTCGCTGCAGGCGGAACGCCTGGCGGCGACCGAGATGCCGTGCGAGGCGCGCGCCAGGCTCGACGCGCTGTCGGCGGGCCTGGCACGCACGCGCATCCTGCTCGACCAGTTGCTGACGCTGGCACGCTCCCAGGAGGGCGGCGGCGAGCCGTTGACGCAGGTACCGTTGCAGAAGGCGATCCAGGAAGCCTTCGAGGACCTCGTGCCGCTGGCGGAGGCCAAGGCGATCGATCTCGGAATGGTAGGCGATGCCGATGCGTCGGTTACGGGGCGCGCCATGGACATCCGGATCCTCGTCAAGAATCTCGTCGACAATGCGATCCGCTACACGCCGGAGGGCGGACGCATCGACATCCGCGTGACCGCCGCGAGCGACCGCATCGTTCTCGACGTCGACGACACGGGACCGGGCATCGTCCCCGCCGAGCGCGAGCGCGTGTTCGATCCGTTCTACCGCGTGCTCGGCAGCGGCGAGATCGGTTCGGGCCTGGGGCTCGCGATCACGGCATCGATCGTCGACCGGATCGGCGCGACGATCTCCCTGCTCGACCGGCCGGACGGCGAGCGGGGGCTGCGCGCCCGCGTGATTTTCCCCGCCGGTGTGCATGGCCAGGCAGGTCCTCGACGTACCACTTCATCAGCATGACCATCGCCGCGGCCGTCACCGGTGCGGGCCGCCATCACGCTCGACATAACAAGCGAAGATCAGGCGCAATTTGGGCCGTCGCGCCCATCTTGCCGCACTCTTCCGCGCAGCGCCGGCACGCGACGGCCAGACGTTACGTCGCCCAGCGCCGTTATCCGGGCCGATTCTGCAAAACGCTCAGTGTTGCGGCCCTCTACGTTCGATATCGGCAATCAACGCCTCCGTCTCCGCAATTTCCTTGCGCTGTGTAGCGGCGATGCCATCGGTCAGTTCGCGCACGCGGGCATCGCGCATTCGGACGCGTTCGCTCGTCATGATCGCAATCGAATGGGGCGGAATCATCGCCCGCATGTAGGAAACGTCGTCGACCGTCGCCTGGCTGCGCACGAACCACAGCGACACTGCAAAGATCACGCAGGCACCCACGAAGATGGCTACATTGCACCGCCTGTCCTCGTACATGCCCAGTATGAAACCCAGCATCACGATTGCCATCGCCGCACCCATCACCAGTGCCATCCCCGCCCGAGTCTGGCTAAAGTGGACATGCGCGATTTCGTAGGTATTCAAATACATCAGGTCAAACATGACGAGCGTGGAACAAGCAATCATCCAGCCAAAGCGGGTATAAGTAGCCATGTATCCCTCCAGATAAAATTGGGCAAATATTCTTGCTTTCAATGCATGCAAGGATAATAGGGTGAATCGCCGGTTGGTGGCGTACGGGAGTCTCAGCTTATGCGTCGGCCGGACATGGAGTCGCCCCCCGGCTCTTCCGCAGAATGCATCGTCCGCTACGTCAGGTCTGTCATATTTACCGTCCACACGAGCTCGTCGAACCAGTACTCCAGGGTAACGTTGTACCGCGCCGCGGCAGAGCTCCGGTTCCACTCTTAAACACAGGCAGATTCAAGTTCAGCGACCGCATCGGACACGATCGTTCCCGATTACAGGCTTCGTATTGGCTGTGAAGTCCGGGCCCCAGAAACACAAAAGACCCGCAGTTCTCGGAGCTTGCGGGTCTCATGAACGTTAAAGATCACTCAAAACAATTGTCCTGGCGGAGGCGTAAGGGTTCGACTACATCCTGGAGGACCACGCACGCGCAAGCATGTGCGTAGCTTCGAATCTCACCCGCAGGGCACGCGGGCGCCGTGCTCGTCTGTTCTATTCCGGAAATCGGGATTGGGGCCGCCAGTGTAACTGACGGGTGCCCTCCCACACGACCCCGGCATGCGGGTCCGCACCGGGCGGTTCGAGAAGTTGGGATCACGTGAGTCGTGGCATGCCAAGACGATCAAAATAGGCTATCGTCAGTATCCGGTTCAAAGCTTGCGCACTGTTGCGCCACCAGCGTCGGCTGCTGGCTGCGACAACCCGGGCCACATCGGTACTGGCGCCGAGAGACCGCTGTTCCTTGATTGCGAAGTTGACGGCGCCAAGTATAGAACGTTTGCTCTGTGATGCCGCTCTCGCGGGTCAGCTCTGACACCAGCCTGTTCTGTGGCGTCATCATCTGCCGCAGGAGCACTTCTTTCCGTTCTGCTGAATACCGCCTCACACGATCTCTCTTGCCCGTCCCCGAAACGTTTTACTTCATCAGATGACGCGACAATTATTCCGACACCGGGGGACGACGCAGATCAAAGGTTACGCCATCCGCCCTTGCCGCCCGGAATATGTTGCACTAATGTGCAATATTCCATAGGAAACGACGAGGAGTTGGGATGCACGGAAGCGAGACCCCGGTTGAAGCAGTCCGTTCTATCGCATCGAGAACTGCACTCATCCTTGAAACGAACAACCTGCGCGGCGGCGGCAATGTCGAAGAGGCGCTGGCGAGCCTGAAACGTATCGTGGCCCGCCTAGCGCTGCAAACCGTCGCACCTGCCACGCTGGCACAGTGGATCATTACGCACGACGGTATCGATGCTGCCGCGCGTGCCGAAATCGTCCGGCTCGCGGGCCGGATTATCGACTTCGTCCCCATCGACGCCAGCGACAGCTATTACGAAGCCAAGAACGCCGGCTTCGACTACGCTGACCCCGAGCGCTGCGATTACGTGGCATTCTGTGACGCTGACTGCAATCCTGCAACGCGGTGGCTCGAGCACCTGCTTCTCCCGTTCACGGCACCTGCAGAGGATGCCCCGCTTGTCGTCGCCGGCCGTACGAGCTACTCGTCAAGCGCATTCGGCGTCGCGCTGACGTCCATCGACTTCATGTACTTCCCAAGTACGCTGGGAACTGGCGCGACCAGCAATTTCTACGCGAACAACGTCGCATTCCGGCGCGAGGTCTTCGACAAGTATCGCTACCAGGAATTGCCGGGCGTCTATCGCGCCCACTGCCAGGTCATGGGCATACGTCTGCTCGCCGACGGCATCAAGCTGCATTATGCCGTGCACGCACACACCGAGCACCGGCTACCCGACACGCGTCGCGAGCTGTTCAAATTGCGGTGGATTCGTGGGGAGGACAGCGTCAGCCTAACGCCCTACCTGGTGCGTTCGCAGCTGCCCAGCTCGTTCCAATGGCTCGCGCGCAGCGGCCCGATCGGTCCGGGGTGCGTCATGGCCGCCCGCCTGTTCTACAGCCTGAAGGCCCTCAACCGCCAGGATCTGCCGCCCTTGCGCGGGCTGCAGCGCCCGCTGAGCGTGTTGTTGCTGCTGGGCTTGTCGGCAATCGATACATGCGGCGCAATCACGCGCTCCCTCGTTGCCATATTTTCGCCAGCGCCGGACCGAAAGCTCGAAGCGCTGTCTTATCACCGTCACTAATCCATCGACCATGGGGATGAGCATGAACGAATTTTGCAGGGTGGCCTCGCGCGCAGCGATTGCTACGCTCTTGCTGTATGGCGTGAACGTCGCCGCCGCCCCGATCGAACTGAGCGGGCGCGGGGTATACCATTTCGCGTCCGCCAGCGGTTGTCCGGCTGGCGGCGACGCTGCGGAAAACGCCGACTGCAACCGCATCGCGGTCGACCTCCCGGCGGCAAAAGCGGAGGTTGATACGACGAGTCGACAGATTCGCTTTTCGAGCGGGCCGGTCGGCAAGGACATCGTCGTCGGCGACGTGCTGCTGCAAGGAAGCGGCATCGCGACGGACGGGCAGCGCGTGCCGTTGAGCCTACATGTGCTGGTACGGCGCAAGGGCGAGCAATGGGAGATGGAGACGTATGTCCATGCGCCCGTCGAAGGCAACTTCTCCCAAGTGTCGATGGACGCGTACGAGATCGTCGTGCGGGACGGCCCGCATGCGCACACGATCATGGCCCCGGCGGAAGTCGGCAAACTGTTTGCGGACCCGTCGTTGAGAAAACGGCTGGCACGTTCGGTCGTCTCGGTCAGGTCCAGCGACAGCGGCGATCCGGAGACGGCCGGGATCACGGTCGGAT
Source organism: Massilia sp. CT11-108 (assembly GCF_047302915.1). Taxonomy (NCBI): domain Bacteria; kingdom Pseudomonadati; phylum Pseudomonadota; class Betaproteobacteria; order Burkholderiales; family Oxalobacteraceae; genus Massilia; species Massilia sp. CT11-108. The sequence goes on from NZ_JBKYMO010000122.1 coordinate 6,252, forward strand.
TAGGCTTTGGAAAGGTGTCGAAGTCTCTCCTGCGGGCAGGCTTCAAAGCGACCGGCACAAGCAGCCCCGTCGGGGTGGACCAGGCTTTCCGGAGCGGAAACTGGGAAATCAAGCTCGACGCACTGAGTAGCCACATTCCGCGCTGGGTCGTGCAGCGCGAGCTGTTTCTGTTCGGCCTGGAAAACCAGCCCGTTTTGCGCGCAGTGCAGGACAGCGGCTTCAAGAAGCATGATGCGCTCGCGTTTGGGGCCCGCGATGGCAAGGGCTACCTCCGCTTCAATGGCCGCGAAACGCCCTTCGACGGTGCAGTCCGTTCGGGGCACGCCTTCATGCAGGAAAGCTTCATGGGGCTGATCCTCGCCTGGCAGCGCGACCAGAGCCTGCCGAAGTCATGACTCTCCCGCGCCTCGCTGGCGACAGCCCGGCCGGTCTGGCGAACGTCGCGGACGCCCTTGCGGCCCCGCCTGCGACGCATGGCTGGCCAGCGCTACAGGCTTGGCTCGTCGATCGTATCAAGCGGCGCGCGCTGCACCACCTGCACGCGAGTGCGCTGGGCGAGCGGCTATTGCTGAGCATGTACCTCGATGCCGAAGAGGCGTCTCTGGACATCCTGCGCGGCCAATTACATCTCGACGGGGATGGCCAGATGACCCGCCAGATCACCCAGCACCTCGAGGAAGAAGACATCCATACGGTCCTGTACGCCGCGGCGCTGGACGCCCGGGGTCCGCGCCTTTCTTCTCGTCGCGTTCCGGCCGGGCTAAGCCGGCGCAAGCTTGACCGCTGGGGCCGGGTGGCGCGGAAGCACGCGCCGTCGTTCGCCCACGGGTCCGTCGTCCTGTCCTACGCAACGGTGCTGTGCGCGGAACAGATGGCCGTGCGCATTCTGCAGCGCCACTGCGAAGCGATCGGTGCCGGACACGCCCTGTACCCGCTGTTTTCCCAAGTATTGGCGGACGAACGCCGACACGTACGCCTGTGTGCCCATACGCTGCACCGCCTTGTGGCGCCCGCCGAGATGCCGTGCCTGGCACGGGTCCTGGCCGAAGTGCGGAAGATCGAGACCGGATTCGCCATTTCAGGTGCAATCGCCCTGTATGCGGCAGGCCTGGCCTTGCGCATCGCGCCTGGGAACGGTCCCCGGTAATGCCGCGCATTCTGTACCTTGCCACGGCCGATGCGCGCGGCCACTTGATGCGGGCGCAACTGCTTGTGCATGCGTTGCGCCAAGCCGGCGCGGACGTCGACGTGATGACGACCTCGCACGCTGGCTGCGCATTCCTGCGCGGATTCGGCATACAGGCGCGCATCCTGTCGCATGACTACGCGATGCAGTTCGACCCCCGCCAGAACATGCTGCGCCAGGCATCGAACCGCAATGTGGCCGGCTATATGGCGAATCCGACGAAGATACTGCGCGATATCTGGCGGCTACAACGCGCGCTGCGCGCCAACGACCTCCTGATCAACGACTCGTTCCACCCTACCGCAATCGTCATGGGCATGCTGCCACCATGGCGCAGCAAGGTCGTGCACGTGTATGGCGGGAGTCTGCGCGAGGCTGTCCTCGGCAATTTCGATGGCATCGGCCCCGCGTTTTTCGGCCCCTTGTTCCGGCGCTGCGTCGGCTGGCAGATCGACGCGGCGCGAGCGCGCTTCGAGCACGATTTCGCGTATGCCCTGGGCGACGCTGTCGACGTCCGCGATCATCGGCTGCCGACACCTGTCGCGATCGCCGGGCCGCAGCCCCGCTTGGGCCGGGCAGAGGCGGCCGTCTACCTCAACCCGCATTTCCGCGACACCGCCCTCGCTGATGCCTTGTGCGCCGGAATTGCAGACGTAGGCCTGTCGGCACATCGCGTCGGCGAGGGCTATGCCGCAAGCCGTGACTGGCTGAGCGTCGACCCCGACTGGGCCACGCATGCGGCCCATGCTGACGTGATCGTGTCCGCGCCAGGCATGGCGGCACTGTCGGTGGCTACGGTTTATGGCCGGCCGATCGTGCTCGTGCTCACGGACCAGCCCGAACAGGCCAGCAATGCGAGACGCGCCATGCAACTGCGCATCCGGCACCGGACAGTTACGTGGCGCGGTGACGCACTCGACTTTCAGCGCCAGGTCGCTGCGGCGGTGGCCGTCCTGGCAGCCGGCGCGCCCGTATCGGCCACGCTGGCGTCCGGCGTCGCACAGGCGCAAGCCCGGGTCGACGCGTGGACCGACCGCCTTCTCGCGCTGTGCGCGACGCCGGCATGACGCAGCCTACGCGGCAGGCATTGACCGCCTTCGGCGGCATGGCCATCGGACTGGCCATGTTCGTGATCATCGAGCGCCTGGTAGTGCCGCGCTATGACTTTGCCACGCCGGCGGACAGCGCGATTCCATTCGTTCCTCTGACCTGGCCGATCTACATGCTGTTCTTCCCGTTTATCATCGCAATGTCGGCGCTCGCCCGAGAGCGGGACTTCGACAGCTTCAGGTGCGCGGCTACCATGGCGTTCCTCCTGAGTTTCGTCTGCTTCGTGTGGTTCCCGGAGGAGATTCCCCGCCCCGACCAGGCGACGATCGACAACGCGTTCCTGCGCCAGCGCCTCGCACGGCTGTGGATGATGGACCTGGCATCGAACGGCTGTCCGAGCCTGCACGTCAGCATTACGTGCCTTGCGTGCCGGATGGTCTGGCCGACCCCGCATCGCTGGTACGTCGCCGCGACGGGTGTCCTCATCTGCCTGTCGACGCTGACATTGAAGCAGCACACCCTTGCGGACGTGGCCGGTGGCCTGTCGATGGCGCTGCTGTGCGCCGGGCTCACGGCAAGGCTGAAACGACAGGAGGTGTTCCATGGCGCCACGTGAGGCAAATTCCAGCGGTACCGAAGTACGGGGCCGCTTCATTCCCGACGCCCTTCTTTATCGTTCGCGGCCATGGCGCGGACTGGCCGCGCTGGCAGCTGACTGGGCGTTGATCGCGGCCGCGTTCTCGGCCGCGCTCCTGTGGCCGTCCCTGCCGACCTACGTGCTCGCCGCCATCGTGATAGGACGCACGCAACTCGCGCTGGCGGTAATGATGCATGAAAGCGCCCACGGCCTGCTGCTTCCGTCGCAAGCGGCTAACGACGCCGTCGGGCAGGCGTTCGCCGCCGGACCGTTGTGCCTGTCGCTCAAGACCTACCGGGCCGGCCACTTGAAGCATCACCATGCGCCGATGCGGTTCGATGACCCGGTGGCGATCATCTTCGGCGTCAACGACTACCCGATCGGGCGGCGCGAGCTGATCCTGCGGTTGGTCGGCGACCTGTTCGGGGTCGGCAATCTCGTGACCGCAAGAAAATTCATGCGCGGCGATTTCCGGGGCTTGGTGCCTGCCTTCGACAACTGCGCGCGCCATAAGGCGTGGGAACTGTCTACGATGCTGGCCAGTAATGGCCTGATCCTGGGCGCGCTGGCTGCGTGTGGCCATGCATGGTTGTATCTCGGCCTTTGGACCCTACCGTCGCTGACCTTGCTGCAGTTCTTCGGACGCATCCGCGCCATCATGGAACATGCAGGGCTGCCGGAATGCGAAGACCAAAGCCGCAACGCCAGGACGATCGTCCGCCCATCCTGGCAAACCTTCCTGTTCGGCCCGCACGGGATTCATTACCATATTGAACATCACCTATTCGTGCGCATCCCCTTCCATGGTTTGGGCAGGGTGCATCGGCAGTTGGTCGACCAGGGACTGCTGCCGGAGGCGAATCTGTACCCTGGATATCTTGGGGTCTTGCGCGATGTAAGTTCAACGCCGAGCGAGGAGCGCCAGAGCAAGTGATTACGCCAACCTGATGGTTGGAGTTCCCAACGCCAGGCCCGCGACATTCTGTTGCTGCACCGCGTCGGGTCACTTCCAGATGCGCCACCATGGTCGGCTGGCGCGGAGCCGCCGTTCGCATTCCGCTAAATCGTGCAGTGCATAGGTGCGCTCCTCGCGCCCCCATTCGTCGCAAGGGTAAGTCTGAGTGAGTGCTTGTCGGTACAGAGCTAGGGCACGCTCTAGTTGGCCGGCCCGGCCGAGGCAGCTGGCTGCCATGCGTGTGGCCATTGGCCGGTCGGCGGCGCACAGTTCGAAGAGCACCGCCTCCAGCCTCGCCAGCGCGTCGGCTTCCTGGCTGTAGCCCATGTAGTAAAGGGCAACGCTCATGGTGTCCCAGTAATCGCCAGCATGCTCGGATCGTTCATCCTCGCCAAGCGAGTCCCACCATTCGTCCAATCGCTGCAACCAGACAGCAATCTCCGCCCCCCGTTCCTGGCGATGCAGGCATTTGGCCAAGTCATAGATGTAGCGAGCTGGCGAGTGGCGCGAATAGCCACATTCGGCCGCGAAGTGCCAGAGTTTCTCCGCGGCGTCGATGGCGCCAGGGTCATCTTGCAGCAAGAACAGGCAGTGCATCACCCCGTCGTAGTGTTCGGCGAAAGCGCTCGCTGCGATGCCCTTTCGGTGCAGTGCGATCGCGGCGTGGGAATCCGATGTGTTGATGCGGTAGTGTATCGCCAGGTTATTGCACAGCATGGAGTAGACATGCACGTCCGCATCGCGGTACATGCCCTGTCCGGTCGCGAAAAAATGTTCGAACTGCGCCGCGCCGCGCTCGTAGTAACGCGCTGCCAGTGCGTCCACCGCCTGTTTCGGCCAGCCGCTGCCGAGCGCCAGCTCGTCGCGCGTGTCGTATTGCAGTTCGACGCCGATGTGATAGCACCACCCAGCGCAGGCCACCTCCACGAACGGCATCTGCAGAGCGCGCTCGACGCCATGGAGCCGCATGCGGCATTCCCAGATTTTCGGCACCACTTGAGACGACGCCAGCTCGGGGTTGCGTGCCGCCGACTCCAGCAGCGGCAGGGCGGCAGCGTAGTCTTGCGCATTATCGATCAGGTACAAACCTTGGACGGCGTCGATGGCAGATAGCGCCAAATCCGCCGCGCGCGCCAGCCGCATGTGGGTTTCGAAGAACTCGGTCGGGTCTTCCTGGCCAACGACCCACCTGGTTGCGTCGACGATGCTGGCCCAGGCCAGCGCCAGGGGCCAGTATGGGCTGCCGCTCGCCCCAGTATCGGCCAGCTGCGCGAGCGCGACCCGGCAGGCGTGATCGAGCGATATGGCCCGTTCGTTGAACGCGCATTCGAATGCCAGTTCGGCTGCTTGGCTCTGCTGGCCAGCTTCGAGCAGCCAGTCGAGTACGAGTGCGCTGAATGCATCATCGTCGTCACAGGAAAGCGCGTAACGACCAGCGCGTGCCGCATCCAGCGCCTCCGCAAGTGCTCCTTGCTGATACAGTGCGCGCGCCTGCACACGCGCTGCGCGAATGGCGATGTCGCGACGTCGGGGCAGCGGCAACGTGAAAGCGCCCGCCAGTGCATGTACTCGTTCCACGATGGCAGCTACGCCCTGCGGCATCAACGTCACAAGGCTGTCGCCCAAATACAGCCAGTCCTCCGCATCCAGATCTTGCTCGGGCCCGGCCTCCTGGAATGCATGCATGGCCTCGGCGGCTGCGGCCAGCGCCTGTACGCTTGCGCCTTCGCGCGAGTAGCTGTGCGCACGCCAGAGTTCCGCACGACCCTTGTCGTATGCGCGGTAGGGCGAGCGCGTCGCCTGCGCGCACTGGTAAGCATGGCGCCCTTCGATGCAGCGCCGCTCCAGTTCAAAGAGGCCCGCGCGGACGGCGAGCGAGCCGAGATAGCTCCATGCCTCCTGCGACTGCGCGTCGTGCGGCATGCTGCGCAGCAGTGCGTAGGCTGCCTCTGCGTGGAGAAGCACGCGCGCCGGGTTGTCGCTCAGCACCTCGACCCGGGTCAGGGCAAGCGTCAGTTGCGTGTCGTCGTACTCGTCACCCGGCACGGCGGCCAGCACGGCCTGTCCGTCCTGGTCCAGCACCTGCAAGGCGGCATCCGGCTCGCCTGCGCGGCTCCAAAGATTGGCAAGCCGGCGCACGCTCTCGATCGTGTCGGCGCGGTACTGGTGGCGCTGCATGGCAGAGCGTAAGTTGCCTCGAATGATAGGCGGCGCCAGTTCGCTCTGGAGCTGCTGCTCGAGTGCCTCTTCGGTTTCGTCGAGGAATGCTTCCAGCGCGCTGGCGCTAAGGGTAGAAGGCGTCATGTGGATGGGCATGGGTGCTCACTAGAGTCAGCTACGGACGGGTGCCGCAGCACTGAAGGTATGCAGGTGCATGTCATGATTGGCACATAGAGAAGATTGCCAAGTCATTACCAGACGGCAGTGCCCCAGCCGGGCTGAAACCCGCCGCCGGGACAGCCGGGCGGCCATGCAATGTGTCTAGAGGCCAACCGCAGTCCCCCTGTATTAGTCCCCCGATGCGTGCTCCGGCCGCAACTCGAGCACGAACCGGCCGTGTTCGATCGACAGGAAGCGCCGAGTATCGGGTGCGTCGCCGAGCCAACTGAAGCGGATTACGTCGTGCTTGGCATCCACATCGAGCGCGGCACGGGGCGTGCCCTCCTCCGCCCCGGGAATCCGGGGTTCGAATGACTCGAGGCAACTGCTGATGAGGAGGTTATCGCTTTGCCTTAGCGTGCGCCCACTGCTGGTGATCAACAACAGCCTGTGCTCTTCGCCCGCGCCGCAGTAGCCCTGCCCCATTGACAGCGGTCTGGACATCTCCTGAGTCAGCACGACGTAGTAGTGAAGGCCGTCCCGATCGACTACCATGAGCTGCTCGGCCGTGTAAACCCGCTGCAACTGGTCGGCAAGTGTCCGCTCTACCTTGTAGAGGTCATGTCTTGATCCGCCGCGCGCGGTTATTCCGCGGTGACTAAGTATGTAGTGGTCTAATTTGCCCGGACACCTCGATAGGTGGACAATCCACCATCCGAGGAGTTTTACATGACAAGGCAGC